>CAZBCD010000093.1:0-8428 GCA_964490205.1 uncultured Pelolinea sp.
CATCTCCATCGAAGTGGTTTCTATGGAAGAATGGGAATTAAGGCATACCGTCGGAGAAGGGGAAACCCTCGCATCGATTGCGGAAGAATACGGCGTCTCCCCCGATGACCTGGTGGGGGAAAATCCCGGATTGGGCGATGGAGGTGTCGCGTCAGGTGATGAGCTCGTCATTCCGGATAGTGAGCCGCCTGCCGGACCTTCGGATACACTGGAAAGTGATGACCCGGCGCCGTCCGCCGAAGATGACGCGCCCGGCTCACTCTATTCCCTTATGCGTATTTATGGAATGGATATGTCCGGCTTTTTCGGTAGGTCAGATGATGACTCAAATGTCGGTCTGCGCTTCGAACTGCTCGAACTGACTGCTGATGAGTTTGAAAGCCTGCACTGCTACATTGGCACCGGCCTTTCTCCCGCACGCTGGTTCCCGGATGTAGACAGCGACCAATCTACGGATGAAAGTTTTGAATTAATTGGCGAACGCAGTTGGAATGTGGGCGAATACTACTCGGGTGAATCAGCGCCCGCCGTGTTCTGGCCGCAGGACCAGCCGCTTGACGCAAGCGTCACCTGCGTAGGCATTGTAGGTGGAGGCACCAACGCGCTCGAACTGGGTACCTGGGCAGCGCGTATCCCTCCCGAAAGATGGACGGGGGTGACCCAGCATGGCGAAGCCAGCGGTCCGGATGGCTCTTTTTCGTTCATCTATCGCGTTGGTCCCGCCGAACCGCCAAATGATCTTGTCCCCAAGGTCCTCGAGACCTCGCCTTCCAACGTGCGCCTCGACGTGAATGCCAACCGCCTGCGCTGGGATTACAACCCCCGCGATGACGAGGAAGCCATCGACGGTTTCCGAATTTATCTGAATAATAACTTCCAGTGGGTCGAACCGCCGGATGCGCTTGCCACCATGCTTCCCGATGAATGGTTCAATCCTCCATGCGGCAGCCGCTACGTCTTCTCTGTCACTGCGTACAGCGGGATCATTCCGGATGGTCCCGAATCACCCCCTGGTATTGTTATCTGTGAGGAACCGCTGTATGGTTGCGCACGCGAAATTGAGATCAGTTTCTTGACGCTGGAAACATTTGATTTGGGCGGTGATGACAGCAGTGAGCGCAAGATTGGAGATCGTGGTCCCGCCTATGGTGATTTCATAGCTAATGAAAGCTCTATCTCCTTCAGCGGTGGATCTTTGGGAGCCGGGTTGGATGTGGCTGCCGGATTTGAGCATAACACCCTCTACGACTTGTTTGATATGTGGAGAAGCGGATGGTGGGGCTTCACTGATCGGCCCGCCCTCACAGTGGATGTACCACCGGATGGTACTTTTGGATTCAGCTTCATCATCAAAGATCGGGATGACGAGAGCAGCAACGACGTGATTTGCGCGGGTGAATCAACAGAGATTCTAGAAAGTGATTACGAGCGGTTGGATCGCGTGCACGAGGGTACTATCCGGTCACTCAACAGCCGCTGCCTGTTAACCTACCGCTTTGGTCCCGCTGCCTTCAGCCCGGTTGGTTCCGGTGAGGAAGGGCTCGAGCCGCTCCCCTGGCTGGTGATCACCGATATCACCTACCTGGATGAAACGAATCAACCGCGCATTCACATCAGTAATACCGGCACCGCCACCTGGCCATGGAAAGATCTCGAGATCGAACTGCTCACCCGCAAAGGGGAATCACTGGGAATCTACACCTGGCCCGAATTTGTCCTCGAAACCGGCGAGTCTGCCGTTATCTCACAGCCCTCGATGGTTGTGGAACCGCCGCTGGATGCGTGCGCGCTGCTTGACCCCAACGATCTCGTCGTCGAGTGGAGGGAAGCCTCCGGTTTAATCGCCCATGAGCCTTTCTGCCCCGACCTGCCAGATCTCAGGATCACGGAGGTCACCTACGATTCCGCTGACCATGGTTTGTACGTCATTGTCGAGAATTCGGGTGCAGGTCGGGTAGTAAATCGGACGATCCATCTCAATACATATCGTGCTGATGGCGCCCCGACGGACATCAATTATGATTATCCTGAAATAACAATGGAACCGCATGAAACGCGTATGTTATTTCTCCCTGGTATTACAGATGGGTATCGAACAGCGCTTTCCGGCGGTTATATTGTAGTGATCGACGAAGACAACACTATATATGAATCGGATGAAAGCAACAACACCTTTGAGGTTGTCCCTCGACAGGTGGAACTGTGCTGGTGCGACAGCCGCATCCCCCATTACCGCGGCTCTGGTAGCTCAGCCAGGATGAATCTCACTGCTGAAGTGCTGTCAGGAAGCAGTTCCGAAATTGTACTCACCTCCTTGCGTACCAGCACACTTACCCGGCAGGAGGCATCCGACTGGGACTATCCTCACAGTTGGGATCAGGGCGCTGGCTCTTCCTTCTCATGCAGTGAGCGTTTCCCGCCTATCTCTATCATGGGCGATCAGAGCCTGCATATCTCGATCCACGCTGAATTTCTCGCCGGACGCCGCGGGGGTTATGATGACATCGGTACTGCTACGCTCATCCTCGACCCATTCGAGATCTCTCGCCTGGAGGTAAATAATGAGCGCTGCATCGATCATGACCGCATGGAACTCCAAGTTCGTCCCTCGGATAGCAGCTACGATGACGCCACCTGGTTCACCACCCTCGCCTACGGCCAAATCGTCCCCTGAAAAATAATATCAGCCCGCACACGCGGGCTGATCTAATAAAACTATTTTTGCTAGATACACGCAATGCAACGAAGCATTCTCCCGGTCGATCTTAAAACCGCCCTGAGACAATATAGCACCATCAAGTTGCAGCACTTAGGACCTGAATCCAAGATTAATAAATTTGCTTGATATATACTTAATGGTACAGGAAAAAGATAATGCCAGCTATCAATTGGACATTCTTATGTGATTATGCCTTCGTTGACAGCGCCGGGCGCGCGTCGATCATCCGCACTTTCACCTTTATCCGCGTCCCCAAGCTTCCTTTCCGCTACCCCCAGCTCTTTCTCGCGCTTGAATATATGGCTGACTTGAGTGAGACCTTCACACTTGGCGCCGCTATCACTGCCCCATCCGGCAAACAGATTGCCAAGGTGCAGTTAAAAAGAAAAGCCAAAACAAGCGAAAAAGGGCGTGTTGGAAAAGGGTTTCTTCCGCTGGGGTTCTATAACTGCCAGTTCGAAGAAGCGGGTGAACACCACGTCGAGGTCTTCATTAATAACAGCAGTGTGCATTACCTGCCGCTGATGATCCACGAAAAAATAGCGAAATCCCCTCCAAAAAAGAAATCCGTTTAACTGAAAGTTTTTTCCAACAGATCTGGCAGTATCCGCCTTGGGAACCAGCCTGATCACGATGAAAATTCAGTACGTGTTCTATTGTTATTATATCTATTGACATTATGCACTTAGCGTGAGATAATACAACCATGAGAGGACAAGGCAGGCGTAATCGTGGTTTAGGCAGACGGCGCGGGCGGAATTTGCTACGCCCAACTTTGCTGTTCCTCATGCATCAGGGCCCCGCCCACGGCTACGATCTGCTTGAACGGCTGAGGTCATTCGGCATTGTAGATATTGACCCCAGTCTGATCTACCGCGCGCTGCGCGATATGGAAGAAGAGGGGTACATCCAATCCACCTGGGATGAGGAAAAAACTCAGGGACCACCGCGCCGTGTCTATACCCTCACATCAGAAGGCGATAACAGCCTTCAATATCATTTAGAAGATCTACGAACCACTCGCAACCGTATCGACCAATTACTGCAGGCATATACCCTGCATATGCGTGAAGGCAGCGGTCAATTTCATAAAAAGTAAAGGAGAATATTATGTCAGCAGGAAATAAAACAGGACCACAGGGCATGGGTCCAAGAACAGGAAGAGGCGCGGGTTACTGCGCGGGATATGACAGGCCGGGATTCGGCAACCAGGGATTTGGTGCCGGTTTTGGCCGTGGTTTTAGCCGAGGTATGTTCGGCCGGCGCGCGTTTGGCGGCCGAGGATTTCGGAACTGGTTCCACGGAACCGGGCAGCCGGGATGGATGGGCTATGGCGCATACCCCGGCGCGTATCCACCCGCCCCACCGGCTCCTATGTCGCCGGAGCAGGAGCAAGACGCGCTCAAAGCACAGGAAGCATGGCTGCAGGAACAGTTGGACGCAGTACGCAGTCAGTTGAATAAAGAGCAGGATTAAGAATACCCACTCATTAATAAGACCAGGCGGTTGAAATAAACAAAACCGCCTGGTTTCATGTAATCACTTATTAATTAACAAGTAAAATACGATGCATATAGCAATTACGTTAGCAGATAATAAAGGTTTGGAATCAAGCGTAAGCCCCATTTTCGGACGCTGCCCATTTTACATGCTCATCAATCCCGAATCTAAAGAGTTTAAGATCGAAGAAAACACTGCCCAAAGTGCATCTGGAGGAGCCGGTGTTAAAGCTTCCCAGTGGATGATTGATAAAGAGGTTGCCGCGGTGATCAGCGGCAATTTGGGGCCCAAGGCGCATGATGTTTTATCTTCAGCGAATATACCCACAGCCGCCCAGGCACCTACTGCTTCCCAATCACGAAAATCCCCTTTCGCAAACACTCTAGAAAGGGCACCTGCATTCAAGGTCTGCCTACCCTTCATCAATTTATAATTTATTAATATTGCGTTAATAATAAAATATTTACATTTGGATTACTATTGATGATGATAATATAAATCGGTTTTCCCACATATAGGTAATTATGAATAAAGATATTAGATCACTAGAATTAGAGATTAATCTGCTGCATGAGCGAATCTGCTCAGCGCTGAGCGATACCAAGCGCATTATGATCCTTTATCTACTCGCGGAAAAAGATATGTTCGTAAATGAGATATCAGAAGCACTCAACACACCCCAATCAACAATTTCTCGGCACCTGAGGGTGCTGCGCGAGCGCAATTTAGTCTCTACCGAGCGACGGGGAAACGCAGTGCTTTATTCACTGCTGGATAAACGAATTATTAAGGTCCTCGACCTGATGCGGGCTATTTTAAACGATCAGATCCAGGCAGAAGCAGCCATAACAAAATCCATTCCAGAATTAGGTTAATTTTCAAAGGAGTAATGTAAATGAAAGTTGTTATCGTCGGCGGTGTCGCCGGTGGCGCAAGTACGTCTACACGGTTGCGCCGAATGAACGAAAAAGCTGAGATCATCATCCTCGAACGTGGTGAAAATATTTCCTTTGCCAACTGCGGCCTTCCCTATCACATTGGAGATGTAATTTCCGAGCGGGAAAAACTACTTGTTGTTACTCCGCAGATACTAAAGGATACTTTTAATATTGACGCGCGTGTCCGTCATGAAGCGATTAGTATTGATCGAAAAAAGAAAACCGTTAAGATTCGTGATTTATCCAGTGGTCGGGAATATTATGAAGAATATGATAAATTGGTTCTTTCCCCTGGTGCCTCACCACTTATCCCGCCAATCGAAGGAACCAATCTCCCCGGTGTGTTCAGTTTGCGATCCCTTCCAGATATGGATAAGATCCGTGATTTTATTAATGAGCACGAACCAAAGAGTGCGGTAGTTGTTGGCGGCGGGTTCATCGGTTTGGAGATAGCTGAAAATTTACAGCAGCGCGGTTTAGAAGTCGCCATCATCGAAATGCTTGATCAAGTCATGGCACCTATTGATTATGAAATGGCCGCCATGGTGCACCAGCATCTGGATTTTATACATATTCGCCTGGCTTTAGGCGATGGAATCCAGAGCATTAATAAAAACCAGGGTTTGTTTGTGACCCTGCAGAGCGGTAAAACAGTTGAAACAGATTTAGTCATCCTCTCTGTCGGGGTACGGCCAGAGAACACACTCGCGAAAGATGCTCGCCTTAAATTAGGCGCGAAAGGCGCCATCAGCGTGGATGCCCACATGCAAACCAGCGACCCCGATATTTATGCGATCGGTGACGCGGTTTCCGTGAAGAACATCATCAGCGGCACAGAGGTGAATCTGCCATTAGCAGGTCCTGCCAGCAAGCAAGCGCGCATCGCGGCGGATCATATCAGCGGGAAAGATGTTTCCTTTGCAGGTGTTCAAGGCACATCAATCGTCAAAGTGTTTGATCTAACAGTCGCCAGCACTGGGCTAAACACTAAACAGTTGAAGGACATTGGTCTTCCCTTCAAGAATGCGGTCATTCACGCATCCAACCACGCGGGGTACTATCCAGGTGCATCACCGCTTGCCTTCAAGCTGTTATTCTCACCAGATGGGAAGATCTATGGTGCGCAAATCGTCGGGCTGGAAGGGGTTGATAAACGCATAGATGTCATCGCTGCCGCGATCCGCGGCGGTATGACTGTGTATGATCTTGAGGAATTGGAATTAGCATATGCGCCGCCCTATGGTTCCGCGCGCGATCCGATTAATATCATTGGATTCCTGGCCGGGAATATATTACGCGGTGACCTGGATACAGTGGATTGGGATACTGTTGATTCCTTAAATCGGTCAAAATATGCTATGGTGGATGTCCGCAATCCCGTTGAGCTAACCATCGGAATGATCGAAGGATCACTGAATATCCCCTTATCAGAACTACGGTCTCGGGTTAAGGAACTCCCTCGCAGCAAGAAACTTGTGGTGTACTGCCAGGTTGGCCAACGTGGATACTTTGCAGCACGTGTGCTCTCACAGCTCGGTTTTAAAGTGGTAAACCTAAACGGCGGATATAAAACCTATTCACATGCAATCGGTCAGCAAGCAAATTTTGATACGTTTGAACACGTTTCAATCAGCAGCCGGGAAGAGATCCATGAGATTCCACCTTTCAATCCAGAAGAGAGCAGCGAATTCACGGTAGATGCATGCGGCCTGCAGTGCCCTGGCCCAATATTGAAACTTTACAAAAAAGTAAAAGAAATCAGGACCGGTGATGTCATCACTGTAAAAGCCACCGACTACGGGTTCACCAGCGATGTGCAGGCATGGGCCGATAGAACTGGAAATAAACTCATTTCTCTGGATTCAGAGGAAGGTGTGATTACAGCAAGGATCCAGAAAGGTTCTGAGAAAAAAGCAGGTGTGGGAACTGGTGTTGTTACACAAGATAAAACGATGGTCCTTTTCTCAGGAGACCTTGACAAGGCAATTGCCGGATTCATCATCGCCAACGGTGCCGCTTCGATGGGCCACAAGGTCACCATGTTCTTCACTTTCTGGGGTCTTAACATCCTTCGAAAAAGCAATCCACCCAGTGTACGGAAAACACTAATCGAAAAGATGTTTGGGTTCATGATGCCGCGTGGATCAAGGAAACTCACCCTCTCCAATATGCACATGGCAGGAATGGGTACAGCGATGATCAAAGGTATCATGAAAAAGAAAAATGTTAGCTCTCTGGAGGAATTGATCCAGAGTGCTTTGGACATTGGCGTCACCATTCAAGCATGCCAGATGTCAATGGATCTGATGGGTATTCAAAAAGACGAGCTTATTGAAGGTATCGAGGCAGTCGGTGTAGCAACATTTATCCACGCCTCTGATGATTCCAACGCGACAATATTTATATAATCAAAAAGTCATAAATGGCTGGGAACCCAGCCATTTTACGCATTCGTTTATGGGTTAATCCTTTTTAAAGATCATCGAATTCGTCAGGATCATCATCGATAAAAGGACAATCCAATTCGATCGGGTCTAACCACACGATTTCTGATTCAGCCCCACATCCATCACACCGAATAACTTTCCCAATAGTGGGATGAGAACCTAGTGACACGTCCTTTTCACATTGCGGACATTCCGCCTTTTGCATTATTTATTCTCCTCTTGATAATAAATTAAATTTGCAAAATCCAGGTATATTCCACTAGTCCTATTATCTTAGCACCTGAAAAGTTATGCTGATATACCTGATACGTCGCCGCGTGCAGCTAAGTCGCGTACATATTACACTAATATTTTTCAATTGTACAGATACTTTATCGGGTTTATTTACGGATCATCTCAAGTGCTTTTACCAACCCATTCTCGTCTGCAGATGGTACGACCGCATCCGCTGTTTCCTTTAATGCGTCTGGCGCTGTACCCATCGCCACGCCGTATCCCGCTGCCTGCAATAATGGAATATCATTCAGGCTGTCACCAACAGCCATTATGTTCTTCATGGGAATACTCAATAGTTGTGCCATTGTTGTCAGCGCAGTTCCTTTATTCATTCCATCATGGGAGATCTCAATACTTCTTTTCATCTTTACCGCATGGACATCTGGAATTGATTCATTGATCTCCTGCCAAACAGCAGTCAACCAATCTACTTCCGCGAATATATCTAAACGGATGATCTCTCCAGGTATATCTGTTTTGATATCTTTAACCCGCCTCGCTTGATCCACCTTCTCCTCCCTCATCCTTTCCAATGATGAGATCGTTTC
>CAZBCD010000094.1:0-8426 GCA_964490205.1 uncultured Pelolinea sp.
TTCTAATTTCGAGTAGCTCATCATTCGCTGTTCTAGTTTGGCCGGAAATATTCGCAACACCGTTGCCGTTATGCTGCAGAGTTCCAACTTCTTCAAAATGGACTGCACCAGTAATCTCTTTACTTTTAACCCGAAGAGATTGGATTATGGCTTTTGTTCTTGGGAAGTTCTGCTGTTTATTTGTGTATGTGTGCTTAATATTTTTTATATGGTCAGAGATTACTACAGAGAAAGACTCGTGGGAAAAATCCTTCGACATTTGCTCCATATTGATTTTGATATCTAAGCTCATTTTCCGTTGTGTTTCTCAATTAGATTATTTACTTCCCTTGATGCCTCTTTTTCAATCTTTGCTAACAATGCGTCAAGTGAATTGTTGATAATGAAATCTCCCAAACGAATGCGAACGCCGGATCCCAAATCCTTTTTTAGGATTGTATCGAGTTTTACATTTTTATCTGCAAGTGCAGAAAAAGTACGTACGATATTGGCTTGTTGTTCTTTTGAAAGGGGAAATGCGGTCTCCACTGACAATGCTGGTTCCCTGTCTATTAAAGATCGGCGGATAGTTTCAACACGATCCATTTCTTTTTTGCCAAGCTCCCAAATTCTTTCATTCGTTTGTTGAACTAAACTATTGTGAATAACTTCCGGTGAATATTTAAAGAGAATTTGTTTGACAATCTCCATTATTGAAGTAGTCAATTCATCGTTGTAATTTTCAATTGAGCGCTTCTGCTCGAATTCTGCCGATTCTAATGCCTGTTTTATGATCTTTTCAGCCTCGGATTTCGTAGCGTCAATGATTTGATAGCGGCTAACCTCCAACTCAGATTTTGCGTGTGCAATTCTTCCGTCAATTTGAGTTTGTGCATTCTCTATTTGCTTTTGAAGATCTATTTTTGCCTTCTCAGACTCTTCAAAATTCCGAATGGTGGCTTGTTCAATCTCTTCCAATTTCTCTTTTCTTTGCTGTACTCTTGAAAAGATCTTTTTAAACAGAAGAAAATATAGAGTAACCGCAAGGACAATAAAATTTATAAATTGGAAAAGAATTGTTGTAAAGTTGATATTTAACATCGCCTAATTAAAGAGTTGCGCAACCAGTGGATTGGCAAACAAGAGGATCAGAATAACAAGCAATACATAGATAGATGAAGATTCAAGCAGTGCCATCGAGATTAGCAGTGTTGTGCGGATATCATCTGCTGCTTCCGGCTGGCGAATAATTCCATCCAATGCTTTTAAGACTGCTCTACCCTCAACGATTGCAGGAATTGCAGTACCAATAATGATGCCGATGCCACTAACAAGAGTTGTTGCAAACACGATTATAAATTCAGGGCTCATTTCGCTCATAGTATTTCCTTTTCATAATAGATTATTTTTTGGTAGCAACTGCAAGATCAATATATAAAGAAGATAATGCAGTAAATACATACGCTTGGAGGATTCCAATTAATAAGCTTAACCCAATTAATGGGAGTGGTGCGATAAGAGGAATCAATCCGAAAACGATTGCTGTAATAAGTTCACCGCTGATGATATTCCCAAACAACCTCAGTGAAAGAGATAAGGTTCTGCTGACTTGACCGATGATCTCAAATGGCAACAAGAATATGGGAGATGTAATTTCCTTGAAATAGTTAGCAAGACCTTTTTTTTGTATCCCGTAAAAATAGACGCTGAAAAAGACAACCAGGGAAAGGGCGATTGGTGTATTGATATCGCTGGTGGGCGCGGTTAGGATGGGAATGATGCCAATCGAATTTGATACTGCTATAAAGATTGCTAAAGAGCCAAGAAGTGGGAGATAACTATCTGTATCCTGATTAGTCATGACACCGGAAACTATGCTGGTCAGAGTTTCACCGATCATATCAAGTGCAACGGGGTAAAATTTTGAGATTACCAGTACCAATGTAATAATCAATGCCATCACAACCCATGTAGAAATAATAGTGCTGCTGATGGGGATTCCGAAGATGTAAAAAATGATTTGAGGTGTGATTGATTCCAAAATTTATTCCTTATAGCTACTTTTTCTATTTAATACCAAGAGTGTCCATATCCAGCGTCCAATGATAAATGAAATTAATAAACTGATGTCATAAATTAATCCCTGACGAAAAGCTAAGAACATAATACCAGACGCAAAAAGGATTCGCAGGGCTGAGAGTACATAGACCTTAGCGATAATTTTACTCGGATTTTTTGCTCCAAGATCTTTCATTGATATCCATTGAAGCCAGCCCAGTAATACTCCTATGGTCAGTCCGGAAATTGCCCAGACTATGGACATTGATATTGGATAATTCATCTTAAATACCATGATTAATTTTCCGGTAAATGTGTTTTTATGGAAAGGATTCTTACCAGGTTATCCTGAACAGCTAAGATGCTGTCCGATATTGGAATGGTGTGATCAGTTGAAGATATCTTATATTTTAAGACCCCCGCAGATACTTGGGCAATTAGGGGCGCGTGATTGGCGAGTATGCTAATTGGGTAACCGTTTGAAAGGAAAGCACTGATGGATTCAACATTCTGTATTTCCTTATCAATTCCATCAGGTGATTGAATTATTATTCTCATTTGCTTGTTTGCTCTTCGCGGTTGGATTTTAACTGCTCGGCTTTATGAATAACTTGTTCGATTGTTCCAACCATATAAAATGCTTGCTCAGGGAGATGGTCATGTTCCCCGTCTGCTATCTCTTTGAATCCTTGTAATGTATCGTTGAGTGGTACAAATTGCCCATCTTGGCCTGTGTATTGTTCGGATACAAAAAATGGCTGCGTTAAGAAGCGTTGGATACGCCTTGCCCTTTTTACAATAATTTGATCCTGCTCATTTAATTCATCAATACCTAGAATGGCGATAACATCCCGCAGTTCTTCATAACGAGTTAAGAAAGAACGTATCCGGTTGGCAATATCAAAATGATTGCTGCCAACTAATTCTTCAGTAAGAAGGGAACTGGATGATTGAAGCGGATCAATCGCAGGATAGAACCCCAAACCTGCCAAACGGCGGGATAACACACACGAAGCATCCAAATGGGAGAACGCAGCTACTACTGCGGGATCTGTTAGGTCATCAGCAGGGACATACACGGCTTGAACCGATGTGACGCTGCCGCTGCTGGTTGTTGTGATCCTTTCTTGTAATTCGCCCATTTCACTTTCTAGTGTCGGCTGATAGCCAACCGCCGATGGTAGATGGCCAAGAAGCGCTGAGACTTCAGCACCGGCTTGAGTATAGCGAAATATATTGTCGATATAAACCAGCACAGATTTGTTTTCATTATCCCGAAAATATTCCGCCATGGTTAATGCGGTTAAAGGAACTCGCAGTCTGGCTCCGGGCGGTTCATTCATTTGGCCAAATACGAGGATTGTATTTCCCAGAACCCCGCTATTCTTGAGGTCTAGCCAGAGATCATTTCCTTCTCTACTTCGTTCTCCAACACCTGCGAATAAAGCTAACCCAGATTGTTCAGTGATCGTATTGCGCATCAATTCGATCATCAGCACAGTTTTTCCAACACCTGCCCCCCCAATTAACCCGACTTTTCCACCTGTTGGGAATGGCATGAGGAGGTCGATGGCTTTGACGCCGGTTATAAAAGGCGCAAAATCAGCTTTTTGGTCTGTAAGAGATGGGGATGGGATATGAATTGGTTTCCTGGTTATATCATCGGGAAAAGGTATTTTATCAATTGGGTTACCAAGCACATTGAACATTCTTCCAAGAGTGGGCTGCCCCACAGGAACTCGAATGGGGTTTTGCGAATCAATGACACGCATTCCGCGTCTTAACCCAGATGTTGTCCCCATGGCAATGGCCCTTACCGTTGAAGCGTTTATATGTTCCCGAACTTCAAAAACCTCTTTTCTGTTTTCATCCACCGGGATTTCCAGAGCGTTATTAATACCCGGAAGATTCCCGCTGGGAAACTCCACGTCTATTACAACCCCCATTACTTTGACTAAATAACCTGTATTTTCCAATTAATTCCCTTATGCTGAATAACCAATGGATAGTATAACAAACATATATTATCATTCAGTTATTATGCGGTGTTATCTCACTCAAATTAATATCTGTCACCGTGAGAATGGCCTTGCAGCATAAACCGATCTCCCCCGCATGTGTGTGGGCAAAAATGAATACACTCCTTGGCTGGAACTTAGAACCATAAAGCGTTATTAAGATTAAAATAAATAATCAGATTCTTCATATCGTGATTTGCGGTTGAAAACAAAATATCACATAAAATATGTATTTAGTGTGTATTAATGAAAGAAGGGTTTCCTGTGAATGAACAAACTGCCATAATAATTAACAAATTACACAAATTCTATGGAAAAGTCCACGCGCTGCGTGGTGTAAACCTGGAAGTGAAACAAGGAGAGATGTATGGGTTTTTAGGTCCAAACGGCGCGGGAATAACGACAACCATCCGCTGTATGTTGGATCTCATTCGTCCCCAGGCAGGATCAATCGAAATACTGGGCATGGATCCGCAAAAGCAGCCGGTTGAGGTTCGATCTCAAATCGGTTATCTGCCGGGAGAATTGAGCCTGGAAACCAATGTTAAAGTGCTGGATGTGCTGCGCTATTTTGCAGATCTTCGCGGGAACGCGGTCAGCTGGGATTACATAAGGACATTAACCAAGCGACTGGAATTAGACATTGACATGCCGGTAAAAAACCTCTCCAAAGGAAATAAGCAAAAATTGGGGTTGGTGCAGGCTCTCATGCCGCGGGCAAAGGTTTTGTTGTTGGATGAACCCACCGCTGGATTGGACCCTTTAATGCAGCAGGAAGTGTACAAAACGTTGAAGAACGCACGAGCAGAAGGCACAACTATTTTCTTTTCCTCACACATCATCAGTGAGGTAGAAGCTATCGCGGATCGGGTAGCTATTATTCGAAAAGGTATCATTTCAGAAGAGATCAGTCCTTCGCAGCTTGCCACCATGACCATACGTAAAGTAAAAGTGCGTTTCAGGAAAAAGATCGATACCGGTCCTCTGGCAGCCCTTGAGGGTGTTTCTTTGGTTTCAAAGGGTAACGGGTTAGATATCACGCTGAAGGTTGAAGGTGGTATGGACAAGCTTATAAAAACTTTAGCAAAGTATCCAGTTAGCAACATAGAAACCCTTCATCCCTCTCTAGAGGAAGTTTTTTTGGCTTTCTATAAAGATGAAGGAAAGGAGGTGTGCTGAGATGTTTGCTGAATTTAAGCATACGATCCACCGCTTACGCGGTCAGGCCATCGGTTGGAGTATTGGTATGGTTTTTTATAGTCTTCTTATCGGCTCATTCTACGACTCCGTAACCACCCTAGAAGGTTTTGACGAATTGTTGAAGGGCTACCCGCCAGAAATGCTTGCTTTCTTCGGTAATATGACTGAAATGACTACTCCATGGGGTTATTTGGATGTAGAATATTTCACTTTTTTTAACATGATAATCGGTATTTTCGCGATTGGAGCGTGTGTGAATTTAATTGTGGGTGATGAGGAGAAGGGCCTGCTCGACCTCGTACTTGCGTATCCCATCAGCCGATCGCGGCTTTATTGGGGGCGGTTATTGGCATTCTTCACTGTGATCGCAGCGATCATGCTCGTCGCCTGGTTGAGCCTGGTAATACCTTCCAGGGCTTTTGGATTCGATCTTACATTGGTAGAATTCCTGCGTCCATTTCTTTCACTTTTCGCAATCTCAATGTTTTTCAGCACTCTTGCCTTGCTGCTGAGTTTCATTTTGCCGTCAACACGCTTTGCTGGAATGCTTTCTGGCGCCTTAATGGTGCTCAATTTTTTGATGATCGGGCTCTCCAAGATCAATTCTGATCTTGAACCATTCATGAAGTACACACCTATGTATTACTACCAGGGCGGGGAAGCAATAAAAGGTGTGGAATGGGGATGGGTCTTTGGGTTGCTCACTGCGTCCATGCTCTTCGCTCTGCTGGCCTGGATCCCATTTCTCAAGCGTGACATCCGTGTGAGTGGAGAACACAGCTGGACGCTGCCTAAAATAACCCTGATACATCGAGTTGAAGAGGAAATCACTGAAGTTGAGAAACCATTAATGGAGCGGGTCCATTGGGTTGTTATCTTATTGGCCGCTTTGGCATTTATTGTGATTTTCTGTATACTTCCTCTGATCGTTATCGAAGTTTCGGATCAATGGTGCAATTTATTTGCTAAATTCTTTAACTCGATCAGTCCGGGAGTGTGCCCATAATTAATTATCTTATACATAGTTGATGTCTTGATAATAAGAATTGTCAGGTGTCAAGCCGGGATGGCTGATTACGTACAGGCAAAGGTCCTTGGATTTAATGCTAAGCCAGTTGTAATACAGAAAAGTAATGAAAGATGCTGCCGCCTAGCACAAACAGGTGCCAAATAGCATGGTTGTAGGGCAGCGTGCGCCAGCGATAAAAAATGACCCCCGCGGAGTAGAAGATACCCCCTATCAACAAGAACAATATCGATAGCATACTAATCGTACCTATAGTCTGATAATAGACGATTATTCCAAACCAGCCCATTGCGAGATACAAAAAGACCGATGGTTTTTCAAATCTTGATTTAAACCCCAGTTTGATGATTAGACCAACGAGTGATAATCCCCAGATAATTCCAAAGATACTCCACCCCCAACCATTTCTTAGTTTTGTTAATAAGAAAGGTGTGTACGTTCCCGCGATCAAGAAAAATATCGCTGAATGATCCAACCTTTGAAAGAAGGCCTTCCATGGCTGTTTGGTGAAACTGTGATAAATCGTAGAAGCCAGATAAAGCAGGATCAGTGAGGTCCCAAAAATGATGTAGCTGACCAGGTGCCAGGTCGTTCCTCGGTTAATTGCCCTGATGATCAGAATGACAATACCGGCGATACTGAGTCCCACCCCAATCCCGTGAGTGATACTGTTGGCAAGCACCTCGCCTTTTGAGGAGGGTGATGAATTTGTGTCTGTTTTATAGCGCATGGCTTTCTCCAAAAGCAGGTAAAGATCTCAAAACGAATTTATTGCACCTCTAATAGGTAATACGATTGTAATCCGGAAAAGTTGTAAGCGATTGAAAATGGCAGCATCTTGAACATGTGATTCGTCAGTAAAAAAGTTTGTATTTAAGTAAATACAAAACCTGCGTTTCTGCAAACGCGGCATTATCTTCAATCATATCTGCTGGTATTCTAAACAACCCACTGATTCGAAGTCAGGTACTCATACTGTCCACAGCGTGTTACAGCGTCCATAGTGTCCATACAGTGCACAAATTAAGCACAATTTTTTCCACACAGTCCATAGTGTCCACCTGGTATCACTGGCGTTGCACCCGCGTTGCACCCGGAAGAGGAAAGGCGACTCAAATTTTCAAATATATATTTTTAATAAAAATTCAATAAGTGTCCACTTATGTGTGGTATTAAAAACGGGGACTAAACAATGACAGAGGAATACAGATAATTATCAAGATCGAATTGATTTCAATAAGTGGGTCATTTCTTAATCTACGGTAAAATAGCATTATTGCAATGAAACATATGTGCCAATGTGTAAACTTGGTGATTTTTTGTTAATAATCGGTTATCCCTTAATAAATGGTGAAATATGAGTACTGGCCTACCCACCGAACATTCAGTTTTTGATAGTCGTACTTTGAAAGATATCTATAAAGAAATTCGAGACACTTATATTCGTTTTCCTCAACCTTGGGTAATTGGATATAGTGGAGGTAAAGATTCAACTGCTGTTCTGCAATTAATTTGGAAAGTTTTAGAGAAATTACCTAAAAACAAACTCAATAAACCGGTTTTTGTTATATCTTCTGACACTAAAGTAGAAACTCCTGTTATTGTTGATTATATAGACAAGACTTTAGACCGGATAAATATTGCTTCTAAAGCCACCAATTTGCCTATCGTTGCTCAAAAGGTTATGCCAACAATAAGCAATAGTTTTTGGGTCAATTTGATTGGTAGAGGTTATCCTGCACCTACCACTCGATTTCGTTGGTGTACAGATCGCTTGAAAATAAATCCTGCTAACCGATTTATTGAGGAAAAAGTTACGCAATATGGTGAAGTGATAGTTGTACTTGGGATACGTAAAACAGAAAGTTCAACGCGAATGCAATTGATGAATACTTATAAAGTAAAAGAACATCTATTAAGAAGACATGTGTCACTGCGAGGGGCATATGTGTATGCCCCGATAGCAGACTTTTCTGCTGATGATGTATGGACGTATTTATTCCAAGTAAAATCCCCATGGGGTAATAAAAATAGGGACTTGGCTGCTCTTTATAGAAGTGCAAATGCTGAAGAGTGTCCCTTAGTAATTGATAATACAACTCCCTCCTGCGGTAACAGTCGTTTTGGGTGTTGGGTTTGTACGG
>CAZBCD010000095.1:0-8400 GCA_964490205.1 uncultured Pelolinea sp.
AGGTTTATAAGCTAAAAAGCTAGGAAAACCCCGAAATGGGTATATTATCTCCTTTCTTTTTCCTGATTTTTCCACACCCTCTTTACAAAAAATTACTGAAAATGTTATAGAACAAAGAAGCTATTCGGAGGGCACGCCTTCGGTTGAAACTACCGTGGTCGAAAGCATGATATTTACCTTGTGAGTGCCTAGAATCGCAGCAAAATAATAAGGATTATATAATTAGGCATCATTATTTGATGGAAATCGGAGTATATCGAAAGAGAGAAGAAAGCTATTAATAATGGAGAGAGGGTTTGATTAAACAACCACTGCGCATTTTAGTCATTGATGACGATAAAAATTTACGCAAGACATTAGAAGATATCCTCCACACACGAGGGTTTGAACCCATTGGTGTGAACAGTGGAAAGAAAGCAACCAAATGTGTAAAGAAGGAAGCTCTTCCGCTTGCCCTAGTCGACCTTGGTCTGGAGGATATGCCAGGTCTGGATGTTCTACAAGCAATTAAGGAGGTTTCCCCGGAAACGGAATGCATCGTCATGACCGATTTCGTATCCACTGAATCAGCTATCAAATCGGTTAACCTGGGTGCATATTCTTACGTGCAGAAACCGTACGACGTGGAACAGTTGGTACTAACGGTCAACCGCGCACTGGAGAAAAATGAGAGCACACGAGCATTAACCAACGCCGAAGAACGTTACGCACAATTATTCGACAGCACCCAGGACGGTTTAGTAACCGTTACGTTTGAAGGGAAAATACTGGATTTCAACGCATCTTTCCAGAGGATGGTTGGATATTCCGCGGAAGAATTGTGCGAGATGTCATTTTGGGACTTCACCCCAAAAAAATGGCACGCGATGGAAGATAATATCGTGAAGAAGCAGATCATCGGCCGTGGGTATTCTGATCTATATGAAAAAGAATATGAACATAAAGACGGCACTATATTCCCGATCGAAGTATCCGCTTACCTCACCAAAAGCAGCGGAGGAAAAGCGGAAACCATGTGGGCATTCGTGCGCGATATCAGCGAGCGCAAACGGTCAGAGGCAGCACTGCGCCGCCAACTGCAGGAAGTAATGATATTACACGACCTGACTTCAGCTGGTATGATCGCCACAGATATTGATGACCTGCTCCAGGCAGCAACGGTTATTTTAGGGCAATCTCTCTATCCAGAATATTTCGGCATCTTTTTATATAACGAAGAAAAAGAAATTCTACACCGCCATTACTCCTATAAAACTAATAAAGAGGATGATCAATTTGAAGGATATAACCAACCGATTGACATTGGCATTTTGGGACGCGCGGTTCGAACCCGCCTTCCGCAAAGAGTAGTCGATGTAAAAAAGGATGTGGATTATCACGAAGCATACAGTGAAATCCGGTCAGAACTTGCGGTTCCGATCATTGTAAACAATGAAATTTTTGGAGTGATCAACACGGAAAGCCCAGTTATCGGGCACTTTACAGCAGAAGATGAAAAATTGCTTATCACTCTTGCCAATCAGTTATCTACCAGCATCATAAAGATTCAGCTTGACAAATCCGAAAAGCAGCGCATAAAAGAAATCACCGCACTGTACGATACTGCGGTCGCCACCAGCAGTATTCTGAATGCCGGATCATTGTACATAAAGATCTATGAGCAGGTGCAGGAATTATTCCCTTTGGATACTTGCGTACTCATGGAATATGACATGCAGGATGAGACCAGCAAGATCGCGTTTGTGATGGAGGAAGGGAAACCGCTCAATGAGTGGCTGGGCAGGACATTTGAAAAATCTGAAAGCGGTCTGATCGGGTGGGTGATCCAGCAGCGCAAACCCTTTCTTTCCCGCGACCTCTCCACAGATATCCTTCCGGTGGAATCGCTCTCCATCGGAAAACCAGCCCGCTCATGGCTCGGTGTGCCGCTGATTGCTAAGGGGAGGGTTGTCGGCGGACTTTCAGTGCAGGCATTCACCTCAAACGTGTTTAATGAAAACCATCAGCGCCTGCTCGAATCTTTGGCCGCGCAGTTAGCCAGCGCAGTTGATAACGTCCAATTAACAGAAAAATCCCAACGCCAGATCGAACGGCTTAAAGCGCTTCATGACCTTGACCAGGTGATCAATTCTAGTTTAGATCTGCAGGTAACTCTAAATATCCTATTAGATCAGGTAATTGAAAAACTGCAGGTAGATGCCGTGGCTGTGCTGCTGCTGAATCCCAAATCAAATAAACTGGAGCATTCAGCCAGCCGGGGGTTCCGTACACGGACGATCGAACATTATACACAGGACATGGAAGAAGGGCTTTCCGGAAAGGCAGCCATGGAACGCCATTTGGTACAGACACTTAACCTGGCTGAAGTGGAAGATGATCTCGCATACACAAACCTGATGCAGGAGGAAAATTTCGTCAGCTATTACAACATACCCCTGATTGCAAAAGGGCAGGTGAAAGGCATGCTGGATATCTTCAACCGCTCCCCGCTGAATCCCAATCAGGAATGGTACAACTTCCTGGAGACATTGGGCGGGCAGGCAGCGATTGCGATCGATAACACCAGCTTGCTGGAAGACCTGCACCGCTCGAACGTAGAACTCACGCAGGCATATGACACTACCCTCGAGGGTTGGTCCAAGGCTCTCGACCTGCGCGATAAGGAAACGGAAGACCATACACAGCGCGTTGTTGAAATGACACTGCAAATCGCGCAGGTGTTAGGAATACATGAAGAAGAACTGATCCACATACGGCGGGGTGCCCTGCTGCATGATATCGGTAAAATGGGTATTCCAGATTCTATCCTTCTCAAATCCGACTCGCTGACCGATGATGAATGGGAGATCATGCACCGCCACCCGGTGTACTCATTTGAAATGCTGTATCCAATCGCACACCTGCGGCCCGCACTCGATATTCCCTACTGCCACCATGAACGCTGGGACGGCACAGGGTATCCCCGTAACTTGAAAGGCGAAGAGATACCTCTCGCCGGGCGCATCTTCGCCGTGGTGGATGTGTGGGATGCACTCACTTCTGACCGCCCGTACCAAAAGGCATGGACCACCAAGAAGGCCCTCGATTATATCCGGAGCCTACGCGGCAAATACTTTGACCCCCAGATCGTGGACATCTTTATGACGCTAGTCAAGAGCGAATTGATCAACTACCCAAAATGATATATTCATGATAATTAATATAAAAATTTGAGAGATGAATTACCTTGAAAACTAAACTTCTGTTATTTTCTGTTTTATTATTGACTGCGGCCTCCTGCTCAACCGCGAAATCCACCATTGAACCAGTGGATACAGTCCTGCCTTCAGGAGCACCCACAAATACCTCCGCGCCCGAACCTGAAGAAAGCGATGGGAATTTGATCGAACTGCCCACACCCGTAGTCGGGACAGTCGCACTTGATTTCGCCGATCGGCCGTGCAGTGCATCCTGGTCCAACAATGGCGAATACCTACCCTGCCCAGGAAACCTGGAGGAGATCAGCGGTGGATACACTGACCGCTTTGATGCGATTGTGATCGAAGGGAATATCCACATCAACCAACTCGGTCTGCTGACCATCCCTGCCCAGAAGGACAGCGGTTATTACGCCATTTTCGGCAAATATCCGCCATTCACCGTACAACCCGGAGACCGCTTCCAGGCGGTCCTTACCTGCGCAGAGGGCCATCCCAATTGTGATGTCAGTTTCTCGCTGGAGTATTACGCATCCGTGAATACTATCCTTCAGGTGCCGGATGCTAAATGGGACAAAAAGTATGACACCAAAGGCAGCTACATCTACGCGGATGCCAGTCTGGATTCTCTGGCAGGGCAGACAGTACAGTTTCTGCTGACGGTCAGAGATAATGGGGATGCTGACGATGACCACGCGGTGTGGATCATGCCGCATATCGCCCGCCTGGGGTCTGCCGCAACTGATGCGATTCCTCCCCACCAGTTGAACATAACAAATATTGAAATGGTAAATGTAGAGGGAATTGTGGATATGAGCAGCGCCCCGCCGTATCTGTATGACGACCATCCTCCAGGTTCTCCAGCATCTGTGGTCCTTTTCGATCTAAATAGCGATATGTTCTTTACCGTGTCCACCAAAAACACCCATCCTAATTTTTCTTTAGATGTCTATCCCGGGCAGTATTACGCTCTGGCATATTCCTATGGGGTTGGAGATGTGGCGTATGTGAGCGGGGCGTTCACCGGTTTGGAGCCATCCTGCGGGCAGCCAATGGCTGTGCTGAATATTTTGCCAGATTCGCCGATCACAAATCTGATGATCAATGATTGGAACTGGTCCTGCGGCAGGACAGCTGAGCGCCTTGAAAAACCCGAAGAGGTTTCCCTTCCATAATTAATTGGACAAATTATGAGAAAAAAAACGGGAATCTTGATCCTAATATCTGGGCTGTTCGCGTATTCCGCCTGCCAACCCCAGCAGCCATCAATTGACATCCTTGTGGAATTTCCCTCGCGCTATGACCTGATCAATGTGGAAAAGGTCCTGCCGGAACACGACGATCATCCTCCAATCCTGAATTCTGAGGAGTGGAAAACGCCGCACCCCATCAGCGGAACGGTCAATTCTGCTGGGCTGGAAGACAGCCCGTTCATCACCCCGGATGGGCGCACCCTGTTCTTTTTCTACACACCATCAGCGGATACCCCTGCCGAGGGGCAAATCAATGATCAGGTGACCGGCATCTACCGCTCAGACAAAGTAAGCGGTGCATGGCAGGAGCCCGAACGGGTGCTGCTCACTCAGGACAGCGACCTGGCTTTAGATGGCTGCCCGTTCTTTCAGGATAATGTGCTCTGGTTCTGCTCAATCCGGGCAGGGAACTTCCGCGACATTGACATGTGGACAGCCGCATGGGACGGCACACATTGGGCAGATATTTTCAACGCGGGTGCACACCTGAACCAGGACCTGCAGATCGGCGAGATGCACCTCAGCCCGAACGGGGCCGTGCTTATCTACCACAGGCCAGACGAGGACTACAGCAGCGGGTATGATCTCTGGGAAGTCCCTCGGGAGGGGGAAGGATGGGGGCTGCCTGTTAAATTAGACAACCTCAATTCCTCTCAAGATGATTCCCGGCCTGCGCTTTCGCCAGATGGGCATGAGTTGTGGTTCACAAGGACACATAGCGGTACTCCCGCCATTTTCCGCTCACAGTGGATGGACGGTGAATGGGGGGCGCCTGAATTGATCCTTTCCCAGTTTGCGGGTGAACCCTCCATTGACAAAGTTGGGAATATTTACTTCACACACCATTTCTTCCGGGAAGGTAAAATGATAGAAGCGGATATTTATATCGCAGAAAAGAAATAATATTAGCAGAAAAATACTGGAAGGATTCAAGGAATTTGCCATGTGGGGGAATGTGCTTGGGCTCTGTGATACATTATTAAAATAAAACGTAGAAATAATAAAGTATGATAGTTGGCCTAAATATAGTTACACTTACGCTCAACCCATCCATTGACCATATCCTGACAGTGGATACAGTATCGTTGTACAACAAGAACATCCTCGCTGGTAAACAGATTTTCTATGGGGGAAAGGGGCTCAACGCCGCTTTTACTCTGGGGAAATTAGGCATTTCAGCAGCCGCGGCAGGATTGATTGGCGCTCAGGATCTCGTCGGGCTTGATAAAAAATTATCAGCTGTAAGCATCCACAACGCGTTCATACCCATTGATGGGATCACACGCAGCACATACAAGATCATGGAAACTGCAACCAACCGCGATACAGAATTCAACCAGGCTGGTACATGGGTACCGAAAAAGGATCTTGAAAAATTGGAATCCGCATTGAAGAAGCTGCTGAACACGCATCAGTGGTTGGCTTTATGCGGTAGTATCCCGGACGGCATCCCTGAGGGTTTTTACGCATCACAGATAGAGATGAGCAAACAGTTAGGTGTTATCACCTGTTTGGATGCCTCCAGTGAACCACTCAGACAAGGCGTCCGAGCGGCACCAGATATCCTGCGCATTAATCGCTCTGAATTAGGGGAAATACTTTCACGAGAAATAACCAGCACTCCCGAAACAATAAGCGCGATAAAAACCCTTCAAGAGACTGGAATTGGGAAGGTAGTCGTTTCAATGGGAGCTGAAGGCGCGCTGGGTTATAACGGAGAGAATATGTGGCAGGTGCGCGTCCCTCAAGTAGAGATTCGCGGTCTGACCGGGGCTGGAGATGCGATGACCGCCGGGTTGATCGCTTCCTTCTCCCAGGGCAAATCCTTTGCTGATAGCCTCCTCTTCAGCACCGCGCTGGCAACTGCCAGCACCCTTAAAATGGAACCGGGGGATTTCGATCATGACAATCTTGAGATCATCCTTAGGAAAACGACCATTCAAGAAATTGCCCTTTAGCATTTCATAGAAAATATTGTTTCAGCACGGATAACGCACGGTAGGTCACCCACTTACTGGGCTGTCCTTTTTCCTCAATATCCACCCAGGTTTTTCCATTGTAAGTATATTCCATCTTCCAGGAGCCTTTATCATCCTGCTTTTGCTCTACTAATTCATTCGCATTCCGCAAGCGCTGATCGCCAGCCAAACCCAGCCCCAATAGGGCGGATAAATTCTGAAGCACATCTGTCACATAAAAAACCGGAAACCCAAATTTAAACCAGCTACCGCTCGGTTTTTTCGCGTAGGGATGCGAATAATCAGCAGCGGCAGAGTCTTTGCTCAGTAGACAATCTTTGCAAGCATTGATCGCGATGTTGACTTGAGGGGATCTCTTTTCAGGCGGAATCTTTGATAGCGCCAAAGCCACTTTAACCGCCCCCCAGACACAAGGCTGGTGGTCATTCGCTGAACACAGGAAGCCGGGTCCACTGATCCCACTGCGGATATAGTGAGGATTCACATCTTTTTCACCAACACTTCCGAATCCTTCTCCAGTTGCACTGCGTGGCATCCAATCAATCGCCTCAGTTAGGCGGGAATTGTTTATCATCCCCAGGTCAATCAGGGCAGCGGCATTGGGCTAACAATTGCCCAATCGCTGGTTGAAGCGCACGGGGGTAAGATTTGGGCTGACAGCGAAGGGAAAGGGCACGGAAGCACATTCACTTTTACTCTTCCCATCTAACATCGCGTCATGGCTCTTTCAGGGATGCTGTGATCACATTCTCCAACCGCTGGATTCCCATCGTGATCTCACCTTCAGCGAGGGCGCAAAAAGGCAGGCGAACGAAATGGCTGCCGCCGCTCAAGAAAAACCCGCGACCATCAGAAAGCGCCAAACTAGACGAGGCTGCTTCCTTCAGATTCAACATGTTAATATTATCATCCAGGGTTAAACCCACATAAAACCCGCCCTGTGGTTTTACCCATTCTCCGAATCCATTCAAGCGTGAATCCATTGCAGATAAGATAGCACGCAGGCGCGGACGGTAAAGGCGGATGAGGTGGTTCAACTGTTTTTCAAGCATTCCCCGCTCAATAAACTCAAGAACAACTGCCTGGTTGAGGAAACTCGGGCATACATATGTATCTTCTGCGTATTGAATGAGCCGCTGTGCAAGGTTATTTGGGAGGATCATGTATCCAATCCGCAAACCGGGGCTGACCAATTTGCTAAATGAGGACATATGGATGACCACATCTGGAGATATTTCAAATAAGGAAGGCAACGGCATCCCTTCATAGCGTAGACGATGATAGGGATTGTCTTCAATGATCAGGAATCCATACTGCCTTGCCAAAGAAATCAACGCTTGACGCTCTGCAATCCCCATTACGGACCCGCTGGGGTTCTGGAAATCTGTGATCACGTAAAAGTATTTTGGGATAAGTCCTTTTTCAAGCGACGTCTTGATTTCTTCGATATTGATCTGCCCAGTCGTAAACCTGAATCCCCGAAGTTCCGCCTTTGCCCGTTTGAAAATGGTCAGCGTGCGGTCATATGTGGGCTGCTCGACGAACACTGAATTTCCCTCTGTTAACGAAACACGGCAGAGGAGGTCCAGGAGCTGCAGCGAACCCTGTCCGATGACAATCTGTTCCACATCAACGGAATTCTTTTGCGCAATATATTCTCGCAGAGGTTCGTACCCCGCGGCGCTTCCGTACTGCAGAATCTTGGCGCTGTGTTCGCGGATCACCTGCCGGGTGCATTCGATCAATTCCTCATTAGGAAAACTTTCTGCAGGGGGAACTCCCCGCGTAAATGAAATAATCATATCCGTCATTAGTATAACCGAAATTCCACGTCTGATATATTTTTCCAACATTTTTACCTTCCAGAGTGATAATTGTGACTTAACTCATTTAATGGTAGCATCATTATCTCCATTTTGATTGCTGGATTCAAGTCTCAAGTGCAACCGTGATTATTTAAGAATACCACAG
>CAZBCD010000096.1:0-8358 GCA_964490205.1 uncultured Pelolinea sp.
TTTCCTTTTGAAGGCCTTTCCTTTACCGATTGGGTGACGTAGAATCCGGGTATAAATAATTTTGTTATTGATGTTAAAATCGGTGCTGATTTATTCTATGGAGATAATATGAAACGAATCGCTGTATTGACAAGTGGTGGAGATGCTCCGGGGATGAATGCTGCAATCCGTTCAGTAGTTCGAACTGGATATAAGAAGGGGTGGGAAGTATTTGGGATTCGTGAAGGATATAACGGGTTAATCAATAATAAATTTGTATTATTAGGACCTAGGGATGTCGGTGGAATTATTCAAAAAGGGGGAACCTTTTTAGGTAGTGCACGATGCGAGGAATTTAGAACAGAAGAGGGACGTTTGGAAGGTCTGCGGTCACTCAATGAAAATGAAATTGAGGGGCTTGTAGTTATAGGGGGGAATGGGTCGCAAACAGGCAGTTATTTACTTCATAAATTAGGATTACCGATAGTTGGTATTGCTTCAACAATTGACAACGATTTGGTTGGTACAGATGTGACTATAGGGGTTGATACTTCTCTAAACATTGCCCTGGAAGCCATTGATCGGCTTAAAGTTACTGGTTCATCACACCAGAGAGGATTTCTCGTGGAAGTTATGGGGCGAAATTGTGGGTATTTGGCTCTCATGGCGGCGATTGCAGGTGGTGCCGAAGCTGTAGCTATTCCGGAAGTAGAGACTGATCCTGAGGAAATTGCAAATATTTTAAGGAAAGCATACCAGCGGGAAAAATCACATGCGATCGTTGTTGTCGCGGAAGGCGCTAAATACAATGCAAATAGACTTGCAGAATATTTTGAAAAAAATCAAGAAAGTATCGGATTTGCTTTAAGAGTAACTATATTAGGACATGTTCAAAGGGGCGGCACACCAAGTGCTGCGGATAGAATTTTGGCCAGTAGATTAGGAGCAGGCGCAACGGATTGCCTTGAACGGGAAGAATACGGTGTTTTGGTTGGTTGGGTCGGAGGAAAAATTAAAACAACACCTTTAAAAGATGTTGTAGGTAAAACTAAAAAGTTAGATCTTGATCTTTTTGAATTAGCTCGGATTTTAGATTAAAGTTTCCTGTCTTTATTCTTTGTACGGAGGTATGTTTCAATAAATGCGTTTATATCTCCATCCAGAACTGCATCGATATTACCAGTTTCATAACCAGTACGATGATCCTTTACCATTTGATATGGGTGCAGAATATAAGATCTGATCTGGTTTCCCCATTCTGCCTTTTGGTATTCACCACGCAATTTGCTAATTTGTTTTTCTTGTTCTGCAAGTTTTAACTCATAAAGGCGTCCGCGAAGGACCTTTAGTGCATTTTCTTTGTTCTGTAATTGTGAACGTTCATTTTGGCAAGAAACAACAATCCCTGTTGGATCATGTGTGATCCGTATAGCTGTTGCATTCTTTTGAACATTTTGCCCGCCGGCTCCAGAAGATTTATAAATATCAATTAAGAGATCGTCAGGGTTAATTGTGATTGAAGGATCTTCGGCGGCTACTTCCGGAAGGACCTCCACCTGAACAAAAGACGTATGCCTTCGGTGGGCAGCATCAAATGGTGAAAGACGAACTAAACGATGAACACCCTTTTCTGCCCTGAGGTAGCCGTATGCATAGCTGCCTTCAATCAGGATCGTGATGCTTTTAATTCCTGCTTCTTCACCATCAGATTTAGTAATAATTTCTCTTGAATAGTTATTTTGCTCAGCCCAGCGCAAATACATTCTCATAAGCATTTCAGCCCAATCTTGGGCATCTGTGCCCCCCGCACCAGCATTAATCGATAAAAGCGCATTACCCTTATCATAAGACCCCGATAATAAGGTTGTGAGCTCGAGGCTATCAAGCTTTTGTTTTAATTGGTTTATTTCTTGGAGAAGTTCGCTACGAAAGCTTTCGTCACCAGTTTTCGCAAGATCAAGGATATCTTTAGTTTTTATGGAGATTGAGTTCCAAATTTTAATTTCTTCTTGTAAACTTGCTATCTCGCGCATTACAGATTGCGCGGATCTATTATCAGCCCAAAAGTTTTCTGTTTTGGATTTGTCAACCAATTTAATTAATTGCACTTTTTTATTTTCTAAGTCAAAGATGCTCCAATAAAATGGAAATTTGATTGTTTAAATTATCAATTTTTTCGACTAAGTCTTGCATACTTCCTCCAAAAACCGCCTATTGCGGATAGATAAATATTACTATTCACTCGATAGTCATTTTATACCTGCAAGTTGGCCGCATCCTGCTTCTATTTTTGATCCTTGGCTGCTTCTTATCGTTGTGGAGATGCCTTTGCTCAATAGAATATTACTGAATTTGTTAATAGATTGTAAGCTAGGCGGTTTACCTTCAAAATGAGGATTGGGATTTACTGCAATTAAGTTTACATGGCAATTTTGATTTTTTATTAACTCTGCAAGAGTTTGCGCATGCTTGCGATTTGAATTTATTTTATCGATTAGAACATATTCATAAGTAATTCTACGGTTTGTTTTTAAGATGTAGTAATCTACTGATTTCAATATTTCTTTAATAGGGTATTTTTTTGCTAATGGGATCAATTCTTCGCGAATTTTATCATCAGCTGCATGCAATGATATGGCTAATTTGAATTGGCACTGCTCATCCGCGAATTTAATGATTTTTTCGATTATTCCTATTGTTGAAATTGTAATTTTGCGTGCTCCTAAAGCGATCCCTTTTGGATCATTGAAGCGGTTCACAGATTGAAGTGTAGCGTTGTAATTCAAGAATGGTTCACCCATTCCCATTAAAACAATATTGGAAATTCTTTGGCCGATAGCATGAAGGCGATGAGAGAAAAATAGAACTTGACTAATTATTTCAGAAACATTTAAATTTCGAAAGAATCCGTTTTTCCCTGTTGCGCAGAACGCACAACCCACAGAACATCCAGCTTGTGTGGAGATACAAATCGTGTTTCGATTCTTATTGACCAAATGAACAGATTCTATTAGATTGCCATCATATAATTGGAATAATATCTTAGTTGTTCTTTCGTCAATTGTTTTTTTCTCTTTTATCGGATTAATGGAAAGAATACTATATTGTTGAGAAAGAGAGGTTCTTAGAGGAATTGGCAAATTGGAGAAATCTTTCCAGTTAGAGTAGTTAAGTCTATATAGGCCCTCCCAGATTTGGCTGGTTCTATAACTCGGCTCATTTAATTGGAGGACCTTTTCTTCGAGAGCGGAATAATTATAGTCGAGGATATTTTCCATCGTTTTATAAGGAGAATAAATCCATAATGTTCTTCAGTAATAAATTGGGCTTGGGGGTCCATTTCTCATAATCTTCTTCTGTTGATACTCCCGAAAGAACAAGAGCTGTTTTGCAACCAGATTCTTGTCCGCCTTTAATATCTGTTGACAAACGGTCGCCAATCACCAAGGTTTCATTGGGTTTTGAATTAAGTCTTTTCAAACCAACGTTGAATAGAAAAGGAAGAGGTTTGCCGGCGAGCTGTGCTTTAACACCTGAAGCGGTTTCAAGTGCAGCCAATATGGCCCCTGCACCCGGGATGTTTCCCTCAGGAGAGGGATAAGTTGGGTCTGGATTTGTAAAATAGAAAGGGAGGCCTTTTTGGATCATGAGCGATGTGTTTTTTAACATATCATAAGTAAAATGTTTTGTTAAACCGGCAACGACTGCCTGAGCGTTTTTGTCAGAATGAAAGAGGTCAAATTCTTCTAATGCTTTATAGAGGGCTTTTTCACCCATTATATAAACAGGTCCGCCACTTGGGAAATGCTGCTTTACCAAATATCCGGTTGTCATTGCAGATGTTAATATCTGCCACGGTTCGATAGGAACACCAAAATGATTAAATTTTGAGATATATTGATCAATAGTGTTTAATCCATTATTTGTTGCCATAAGAACTTTTATTTCCATCTTCTTAAAAATGGAAAACAATTCTTTTAAATCACATAATGGTTCATTTGAACGCCATAATACTCCATCCATATCCAATATGGCTGCTGAAATAGGTGCGTTATCGATCAATTTCATAAATTTCTCCTAAAAAGCCGGATAACGTTTATTGCTATCCGGCTGTGATTTTGTACGAGAGAGGTACTATTTTTCAGGTGGATTAAGGATTTTGTCAACTAAACCGTACTCAACTGCTTGCTCTGCATTTAAATAGAAATCTCTTTCTGTATCTTTTTCAATCACCTCTATTTTTTGTCCTGTACTGTCAGAAAGGATTTTATTTAGGCGGGATTTTAATCGTAGAATTTCTTTAGCTTGAATCTCTATATCAGAAGCTTGTCCCTGAACGCCACCTAAGGGCTGGTGCATATGTATAGTTGAATGTGGTAATGCGTAGCGGTTATCTTTTGCACCTGCTGCCAATAAAACAGTGCCAAATGATGCGGTTACTCCAACTGCGACAGTACTGATCTTGTTAGGAATCATTTTCATCGTATCGTAGATCGCTAAACCGGCATAGATCTGTCCACCGGGAGAGTTGATATACATGGATATATCACGATCAGGATCTTCACGGCTGAGGTAAAGTAATTGGGCAACAACAAGATTGGCTATTTGGTCATCAATTGGAGTACCAACAAAAATAATTCTTTCCTTTAATAGAAGTGAATAAATATCGTAGGCTCTTTCACCTCTTCCTGATGATTCAATAACCATTGGAACAACTGCATTTAGATACTTGTTCATATTTTTCACCTAAGTTTTTAGTTTACTAGAATCATATGGTATTTCTAATAATCTGTGTATAAAATTTATATTTGAAATCTAATCTATTTGTCTTCTAATTCATTTAATAGATTCTCTTCAGGCACCTTTTCAGTCCCCATATTTTTTTCGTTAGCTTCTTTAATCTCTTCATTTGCTATCTGTTTTAGCCGATTGAGTGCATTATGGTGCATTATACGGTTAGCGGCCTGCATCACTAATGCATCTGACATTTTCTTTGTAGTCAATTTTTTTTGAAGTTTTTTATAATCTGGTGAAGATTTCATTTGAATGAATGATTTAGAATATTCTGATTGCAGTTCTTTTTGATCAATCTCTATTTTTTCTAATTTACTAATTTCTTCTAATATCAATGCTTGTTCCAGGCGTTTTTTTGCTGCGGGTTCAATATCCTTAGAAATAAATTCATCTTTTTCTCGATTGTTTACTTTTAGATAAGTATCAAAATCCAAATTTTGTTGACCAATGTTTTGTTTAAAATTGTTCAAAACGTCTGCAACCTCATTTTCGAGCATTTTGGGAGGATATTTAATAATTGCCTTTTTAATTATTTTATCCAGCAGTTTATCGAAATATTCATTTTCATATTCATTTCTTTTGTTTGTTTCCAGTTGATCACGCACGGATTGTTGAAGATTCTCAAATGAATCGACCCCAACCATTTTTGCAAAATCATCATTCAATTCGTGTTTGGTTAGTTCTTTAATGCTTTGAACTTTAATAGAAAACCTTACATTCTTCCCCTGTAAATTCTCATAAGGTGAATCTTGGGAATACTTATGATCAAATTCTTTTAAATCTGCTGTTTTTAGACCCCTTAGTTGGCCCATAAATCCTTTATAAGGAAATTGCTCGTCTTCTATATGTTCTCCTAAGATCAACTGGTGTGGGGTATCGTGTAAAACGTCCGCTTTTTCATCTTTGTCTGGTTTAGTTATAAACGCATTTATCTTAACTGCAACTAAATCGCCATCTCTTGATTCTCTAGTCACGTCTTCTGCTGTTGCGTAGTTGGTTTGAAGGTCTGAAATTACCAGATCAATATCTTTCTTATGGACCTTAGGTAATTTATAGGCTTGCTTATTGTTTTTGTAATCTTTCAAATCCACTTCAGGTTCAAGAGGAACGATGAATTTATATTTGGGTGGGTTCTTGCTGATAATCTCATCAAGTTGCCCTGGGCCATATGGTTTAATTTTTGCTTCTCTGATCAATTCCGGGTAAATTTTATTTACTAATTCTTCAACAGCACGTTCTTCAATCAGTTCCTCTCCGTAAGTACGTTTAATTACATCATAAGGAGCTTTACCCGGCCTAAACCCGGGAATCTTTGATTCCTCTGATATGTTTCTTGCCGCCAAAGATTTATATTTGTCAAACTGATTCTGATCAATTTCAGCAATTAATTCAACCCGGTGATTTTCTAGCTCTTTTTTTTTGAATTTCAATGGAATACCTCAATAATAAATTTTATGGGGAAGGAGGGATTTGAACCCTCACGCCTTGCGGCACATGATCCTAAGTCATGCCTGTCTGCCAATTCCAGCACTTCCCCAAAGCGTACAAATTATATGTCATTGAAAAATATCCGTCAACAGAATTATCGAATTAAATATGTTGAAGAATTCTTATATGGGAAAGCAGAAGAATCATTGAAAAAATCTTCATATTCCTAAATAATTTCTAGACATATAAAAAAACGACTGTGGTATTAACACGGCCGTTTCGAATGTAACAATGTTATTTTTTTGTGAGAAGGATTCTGGCATCTGCTACTTTTAGGCCGTCTCCCTCATCATACACCAAGACAGGGTTTGCATCAGATTCACTAATCTCATCCCGCAGGTCAAAGATCATGTTAGCGTATCGACAAATAGTATCTGCAAGGACTTCACGGTCTTTTGGCTTTTCTCCTCTTATTCCGGATAAAATTGGGGCAGCACTTATCTCGCCAATCATAACTTCCGCCTGTTTTTTTGAGAATGGTGCAACTCTAAAAGTGACATCCTTCAATACCTCAACAAAAATCCCGCCTAATCCAAACATTAAAGTTGGCCCGAAAGTAGGGTCATTTACGGATCCCAAAATAACCTCTGTTCCCCAGGGTGCCATTTCCTGGATAACGACTCCGTGAATATCGGCGTCTGCTTTGTATGATTTGGCGTTTTCTATGATTTCCTTATAGAATTGCCTGACTTCTTCAATAGAATTCACGTCAACTTTTACACCGCCTGCATCAGATTTGTGAAGAATATCAGGTGAGACAATCTTCATAACAATTGGGAATCCAATTTCATTGGCTAAAGAAACTGCCTCTTCTTCAACTTTGGCAATCTTTGCATGAGTAACTGGTAACCCGTATGTGTCAAACACATGCTTTGCTTCAATTTCGGTTAATGCATCACGCCCTTCACTCCGCGCATTATTGATAATCTCTATTGCCTTTTCACGATTTACATCATCATGCTTTGTTAGAATGTCATTAGAATCCTCTCGTATTTTCGCATAATCCTTTAATGCGCCAATCGCATTTAATGCCACATCTGGTCCACCATACGCCGGAATCCCATTTTCAACCAACCAACGCATTGCTTTATCTGATCGTTCACCACCAACGAAAGATACGATTACCGGTTTATTCTTTTTACCCGTATTATCTACTGCCTTCTTAATAGACTTAGCGATTTCCAAAGGATTGGTCATAGCAGTTTCGCAATAAAGAACAACAAGCCCGTCTACCCACTCATGATTCATAGCAATCACAACGGTATCATGGTACCAATCATTCCCTGCCATACCTGTCAAATCAACGGGGTTCTTGGCTGAACCAAATGAGGGCATATATTTCTTTAATTCCTCCTGCAGTTCAGGAGGCGCGAATTTTAATGGAATCCCGAATTTTTCTGCGGAATCGGTGGCGAGGACACCAACACCACCACCATTTGTAATAATTAGGACATTATCGCCTTTCATTGGTGGCTGTAATGAAAGTACAAGTGTTCGGTCAAATAAATTATCTAGATCTTCAGCCTGAATAATGCCTGCTTGAGCAAATGCAGATTTGTAAATTTTAGATGTACCGGCTAGTGACCCAGTATGTGAAGCTGCTGCAGCAGCTCCGTGGGCGGAAACCCCTGATTTAAGGGCGATAATTGGTTTTGTAGCTTTTCTTCCAACATCGATCACACGTCGCCCATCATTTAATCCCTCTACATATAATGAAATACATGAAGTATTTTCATCCTGGTCTAACCACTCAATAGTATCCGCAAAATTAACGTCAGACATATTGCCAATAGAAATTAATTTATCAAAACCTATCCCACGTGTATATGTCTGCGCATCGATTCCTATAAGGAGGGCGCCACTTTGGGATACCAGGGATGCAGTGCCTTTGAATGGAAGGAATGGTGCAAATGACCCATTAAAATCGTCAGAATTTGAGAGCACACCTACAATATTTGGGCCCAAAATTCGCATTCCATAACTGTGGGACTTCGCGACAATCTCTTTTTCAAGATCATCTAACCCAACTTCTGAAAAACCTGAAGTGATGATCATTAGGCCTTTTATGCCTTTTTCACCACACTCATCTATTATTTG
>CAZBCD010000097.1:0-8314 GCA_964490205.1 uncultured Pelolinea sp.
ATTATCAACTTTAGTATAGCGGAAATATCATCAACTTCGCGATGAAGAGATGATTTTAGTTGACAAAACACGACAAAACTTGACACTTGAGCTAATTTTGTGATAATATCGTTAGGCGATATCGGAGAACAATAATGAAAGATCCGCTGCTGCACGACCTATACCTGGGGTTTATCCGCATCCATATCCTCTACCATGCTGGCAAAGAGCGCGTGTACGGCGCGGCATTGATGGAGGAATTGGCACGCCACGGTTATCAGGTTGGACCGGGAACGCTGTATCCTATGCTGCATGCGCTGGAGGAGAAGGGATTGCTTGAGAGTGAAACACAGGTTGTGGGCGGCAAGCGCAGGCGGTATTATCACATCACAGCCTACGGCGCTGACGCATTGGAGAATGCCCGCGTGCATACTTTGGAGCTCATCCGAGAGATCAATGAGGAGGACGCATGAAAACAGAAAAATCTAAGATACGCATCAAGGACCTGCCGCGCAATATCTGGGCGGTGAGCCTGACCAGCTTTTTTATGGATATATCGAGCGAAATGGTCATCAATATCATCCCGTTATTCCTTTCGAACGTTTTAGGGGTAAGGACGAATATTATCGGGTTGATTGAAGGGGTGGCAGAATCAACTGCCAGTTTGCTTAAGTTATTTTCGGGCTGGATGTCGGATAAGCTGAAAATGCGAAAATGGCTGGCTGTGGCGGGATATGGTTTATCCACTCTGGCAAAGCCATTCTTCTATTTCGCAAGCAGCTGGGGTTGGGTGGCGGGAGTGCGCTGGGCAGACAGGGTGGGAAAAGGTATCCGCACCGGTCCGCGGGATGCGCTGGTGGCTGATTCGATTGAGCCGGAACAGCGAGGACTGGCGTTCGGTTTTCACCGGGCAGCAGATACAGGCGGGGCGATGGTGGGGCTGCTGATCGCACTGGGGCTGGTGTGGGCTGCACAAACTTCCGATTTGAGCCTGGGGCTGGGCACATTCCGCACTGTGGTGCTGGTGAGCTTGATACCGGCGGTGCTGGCGGTGCTTTCATTAGCCATTGGAGCGAAAGAGACAAAGATAAAGGATGCGCGCGAGGTACCTGTAATATCATTCAAGGCGTTGGGAAAAAACTTTATAGTGTTCATGTTGATTGTGGGGATATTTGACCTGGGAAATTCGTCGGACGCTTTCCTGGTGCTGCGCGCGCAGGAGCGTGGGATGAGCGTGACAGGTATTTTAGGAATGCTAGCAGTGTTCAACCTGGTGTACTCGCTGATCTCGACCCCGGCTGGATCATTATCTGACAGGATCGGGCGTGAGAAAATGATCATCGGCGGATGGACCGTGTACGCATTGGTGTATTTGGGTTTTGGGTTGGCCGATACGATCTGGCATGTTTGGGTGTTGTATATCCTGTATGGGTTGTATTACGGGCTGGCTTACGGCACTTCAAAGGCCATGGTGGCTGATCTGGTGCCAGAGGAACTGCGCGGGACTGCTTACGGCACTTATAATGCTGTACTGGGGGTGATCGATCTCCCGGCGTCCCTGATCGCGGGATTCCTATGGCAGGGAGCCGGCAGCTGGCAGGGATTTGGCCCATCGGCACCCTTCCTGTTCGGTGCTGGGGCAGCGCTGCTGGCGGCAGTGCTGATGGCGATATGGCTGCGAAGCAAAAAGAATGGTCTAAAAGCTTAATAATTATAATTTTAGGCGCGCGTATTCTTGATAATTGAGCACCTGCCTGTACAATAAAAGAAACTTATTTTACATACGCGAGGATGAAGCGTGGTGATTAATATTGGCAGTGTGACAATCGGAAATCTTTGGAAATCACATACGGAGCTGTTTAACCTGGTGATCAGCCATATGAACCGATATCCTGCCATGGAAGTGCAGGATGTGTACACCCTGATCTACCAGGGGGCGATGGGAGTAGGTCATCTTTCGGAGGATGCGGGTGGATTCGAAGAACGGTTGATTAAAGAATTTGAAGAAGCAAAAGCAGATGAAAAGCTGGCACTTTGGGAAACGATCCGCCCGGATGGTGAACTGGTGCGGGTGCATATCACTGCGCTAAAAGCGCGCGGGGGAAAACCCCGGGCACTTTCCACCCTGTGCTTGTGGACTGCGAGCATCTTTGAGGGAGATAAAGTAGATCTGATTGATGGGTGGGACACATTCCAGCATCTTTGCAGGGACAACCGCTTGCGAAAATTCCTGGAGGTGGAAATCTCTGAATTTACTCAATGGGCTCAGAAGAATAAATATCCCAGTACGCGCCATTCAACAGTTTTTCGGGAAAAGTATCATCCACAATACCGGCTGGTTAAGCGGGAATTTCTAAACATCCTGATGGAACAACCGTAAATCCATTAATTATTCAGGATATCATATGTGAGAAACTATTTTAAGTAGTATAATGCTCGCAATTTGGCTTATTTTTATAACTAACCATCAATTGCTATGGAGGTAAGATGACAGTTCATTTATATCTATCCTTGATCCCTGAAGCGCTGATCGCGTCGATGCTGTCGCCGGAAGAATTTGGCGCGTATTATGCGGTCGGAACCCAGAAGAAATCACGCGGGCAGGCAATCTTTTTTGAGATTGACCCGAAATTCCACAGTGATTTTTTTCATATAGAGGAAGGCGTGAAACGCTGCATCCCGCATGAAGACGGTTCGCCTAAGGCATCGATTTACATATCCGTATATCGGGTGTTGGAGAACATTCCCATGCAGGCGATCCAGCGATTGTATCTAACCACGCAGGACGGACGCACTCTGGGATTGGATAAGGGCACGCATACCACGGAAGAAACCGGCGGCCTGCATTTATACCGGGAAGTATCCCCTGTGTCTCCGCTGGTTGTCAGTTCACTTGCCCCGAAGGATTTTTATGAATTGATCGTAAAAAATCCAACGAGTCTGGTCAAGCTTCCAGCGGTATGCTTCGCGGAACTGCGCCTGGATGACCTGGCTGATGATCCGAAGAACGGCGAAGTTGGCGATCTGCCCTATAAAAACATGGAACATCTTCGGAGCTGCCTGATATCCCTGAAAACAAAATCCGTGATGACAAAAATGGTGGATCGGCTGCCTTCCAACGGCATCCCTTTCCGAACAATCAAGAACGGGTTCTTTGTGGGAAATCCGAAGAAAATGCTCTTTTTCCCGCTGCCAGATGAAAAAGAACTGGTAAGCAAGCATTACCAGTGGTGGCGGTCGGCAACTATGTGATTTTTACCTCCCCGTGTGTAACCCAAGCTGGGTTTCCAGGCAGGCGAGGTATGGATTAATTCTTTTTTAGAGAGGTAACATTATGACAGACATTTGGTTATTAGTAGGAATAGTATCTGGAATCATTTCTGTTGGCGCCGCCCTGTTTCTGTATTACTGGGTCATGCGCCAGGACGCCGGCTCGGAACGCGCGCAGGAAGTTGCCCGCTGGATCCGGGAAGGCGCTGCTTCTTATCTGAAGCGTTTATATGTTGCCCTGACACTGGTTTGTGTTGTGCTGGGCTTCATCATCGCGATTGTATTCAGTTTTGACCTGACCCAATTGGGAACCGGGAGCGTGGATATTCAGACATCAAACGGGATAATAATGGCCGCGGCATTCGTGTTTGGCGCGGTGAGTTCCGCTGTCGCGGGTTATCTGGGGATGGCCGTCGCGGTGCAGGCAAATGTGCGCAGCGCAGTCGCTGTCTCGGATAGCATCAATAAGGGCTTCCGCGTGGCTTTTTATGCCGGTTCTGTGATGGGTTTGACGATGGTGGGACTGGCTGTGATCGGAATGTGCGCTATCTTTTTCCTGACCGGCGATCCGGAAGTGATTCTGGGCTTCAGCTTCGGCGCTTCCACACTGGCGCTGCTGGCAAAAGCAGGCGGCGGGATTTACACGAAAACCGCTGATATCGCGGCAGACCTGGTGGGTAAGATTGAAGTTGGCATTCCGGAAGACGACCCCCGCAATCCTGCAGTTGTGGCAGATAATGTGGGTGACAATGTGGGTGATGTGGCCGGGATGGGCGCGGATATCTTTGACAGCTACGTGGCGAGCACTGTTGCGGCAATGTTGCTGGGTGCGGCAATGACCGGGCCGGACAATTTGAAGTACACGGTTTTCCCATTGATATTGTGTATTTTAGGCATCTATGCTTCACTGATCGGGATCCAATTCGTACGCGTGGGCAAGAACGGCAAACCTGGCCCAGCACTGAACTTCGGCACTGTGATCACGTGCATTATTTTCGGGGTGATGGTGACTGCTCTGGTTCTGGTGGGCGGGTATGACCTGAGTACTCTGTGGTCCACACTGGTTGGGCTGATTGTGGGGGTAGTGGTCGGTTTTACGACAGAATATTTCACCTCAGAAGATTTCAAACCGGTCAAAGAGACCGCCAGAGTTTCAGACTCCGGCGCTGCTATCACCATCATCACCGGTTTTAGCTACGGCTTGTTGAGCATCTTCCCTTCAATTATCGGGATCGTTATCGCGACACTGGTTTCTTTTTATGTATCAGAAGCGTCCGGTGTTATTTCCGGAATTTACGGAATTGGCATCAGCGCGGTGGGAATGCTTTCTATCAGCGGGATGATCGTTTCCTCGGATGCGTACGGCCCGATCGTGGATAATGCGCGCGGCATCGCGGAGATGGCAGGGATGGAGCATTCTGTAATCGAGAAAGCCGATGTGTTGGACTCGGCGGGCAATACTGCCAAAGCGATTACCAAAGGATTCTCGATCAGCGCAGCTGCACTAACCGTGCTGGCGCTGTTCGCGGCATATTCTGAGATAATTGAAGCGCGGGGCATTTCGGTTGAGATCAGCTTGCGCAATCCGCTGGTCGTTGCGGGCGTGTTTATTGGCGCGATGGCTCCGCCGATCTTCAGCGCGCTGACAATGCTTTCTGTTACCCATAACGCGTTTGATATGATCGAAGAGATCCGCAGGCAGTTCAAAGAGGAACCCGGCATTCTAGCCGGGAAGGTGCTGCCGGATTACACAAAATGTGTCAGCATGGCCGCGCAGGGCGCTCTTTCTTCGCTCGTGCTGCCGGCATTCATGGCGGTGGGCTTGCCCCTGTTGGTGGGATTTGTACTCGGACCGGACGCATTGGGCGGATTCTTGGGCGGGGCGATCTTCACGGGCGTGATCTTCGCGCTGCTGATGTCAAACGCGGGTGGTTTGTGGGATAATGCCAAGAAATATATCGAGACCGGGCAGTACGGCGGTGTGGGCTCCGAAGCGCACAAAGCGGGTGTGGTGGGCGACACAGTTGGCGACCCTTTCAAGGATACGGCTGGCCCATCGTTGAACACACTCATAACTGTGATGTCGCTGGTATCTTCGCTGTTTGCGCCGGTTATCGCGGCGTTTCATATTTTTTAAGTTTATTAATGTGATGAAATCCCCCGCAAGCGGGGGATTTCATGTTGCAAACTGACACCCTTACCCCGGTCCTCTCCCTCAGGAAGGAGAGGGAGAAATGCTTTCGAATAAGATCCTAGTTTTTGATAGGAAGGAGATTGCCACGCATCCCGTGGATGATCGCGATGACATAATGGAAGAGGGAGATTGCAACGTTGGACTTTGCCCGCCTCGTCGATATAGGCTGCTTGAGCATTGTTTATGGCTTGGGCAAATACCCCTGTCGCTATTGTGACAGCGGGGATTCTATCATCCCGGGGCACCACACCGCTGCGGAAAGCTGCGGGAATTTTCATGAAGAACAAAATATTAATAGTAAAATTTCTTCTGTTTGCACACTGAAAACATTTCATAAAGGATGCGAATGATAAGATTCTTACTGGTACGCCATGGAGTTACAGATTGGATCGAGCAGGAACTCCTGCACGGCATTTCTGATATTCCAATTATTGAATGCGATAAGGATGGAAATATAAGGTTGATTGAAGTTAACCGCAATTCACATCTTTCTGGAGGTATCGAGCTGTGACCATCAAAGCGTTGATCTGGGATCTGGAAGGTGTTTTAATGGTGACAGATGACGACAACATGCCTTTAACGTTCGCGAAAAAGCTAAATGCCCCGTATGAAAAAGTTCGGGAGATCTTTTTTAGTGATAAGAACGACATGGTGGATCTGGGTGAGATCACACAGGATCAATTCAACGAATATTTATTAGATACCCTCCATATTTCCAGAGATAAAAAATATCTCCTTGAAGAGGTTATTAATGAGGAATTCTATATTGATGAGGACCTCCTGAAAAGAATCACGGCAATGCGCAGGGAGTATAAAACCGGGCTGTTATCCAATTTCTCGAACGACCTGCGGCCGAAAATTGAGAATGAATGGGCAATCGGCAGTGCGTTTGATGAGATCATTATCTCCTGCGAGGTCGGTGTGATCAAGCCTGATCCGGTAATATTCAACCTGATGCTTGATCGCCTGGGCGTAAAAGCGGATGAATCGGTGTTCATAGATGACCGGATAAAAAATATCGATAGCGCGAAAGAGATGGGGTTCCATACGATCTTCTTTACAGATAAAGAGCAAGCCTTGGAAGAACTCGCGCGCATTCTGCAAGCATGAGCTTTCCTGATCTGGTGAATTCTCATTAAAAGTAAGATTTCCGTACCCGTGATTTAATTAATAAATTGCAAGATCTTCCTCATGTGCCAGGTAATATCCGAATGAATTAAAAATCGGGTTTTACGACGAATGATAAATATTGCTTGAATGACCTGGGAATCAAATGGTCCAGGAAGCAGCATCGGTGATGCAGGGCTCGCGATGACATGACTTTAATAGGAGGGGATTACCATGCCGTAAGAAGCGTGTTCACGATGATGTATTGATTAAATCTGTTACAGGCCTTGATGCTTTTCCGCGATAGAAGCCGCCAGTTTATCCAGGGCTTTGAAGTCTTCCGCTTTAGGGTGTCCTTTGATCACGACTGGATCAAGTATCTCCACATTCAGGTTGGGGAGCATGCCTGCCAGCTGCTCTATCATCTTTCCGCCCCATCCGTATGACCCGACGACGGAGATGAATTTCGCCTTGGCCCGCAGGGCATTCGTCAGATAAGCAGCGTAAATTATGTTTGGATGCGCTCCGCCCAGGACGGTGGGGGATCCGATCACAATGGTAGCGGCGTCCACTAATGAGATGGCTAACTCTCCAATATCGGTGACAGACAAATTAAACAATTTTACCGTGACCCCATTTTCGATCAGGGCATCCACAAGATGCTCTACCATCTCACGGGTGCTGCCGTGCATCGAGATGTAGGGCAGAACGACGATATTCTTCGGTTCGCTAAATACCCAATCGTGATAGGCCTCTATAATGAATTCCGGTCGGTCGTATATTGGGCCGTGGCTGGTGGCGATCAGGGAAATTTCATGATCCTGAACCTTTTCCAGATTCCTCTTGATCATTTTACTGAACGGCATCATGATTTCGGCGTAGTAGCGCTTGGCTGCTTCATAAACCAGCCCTTCGTCTTTGGCGTAAAGCTCGGTGGAGGCCAGGTGAGAACCTAAAAAGTCGCAGGAGAAGAGGATCTTGTCTTCCTGTAAATAGGTCAGCATGGTTTCAGGCCAGTGAACCCACGGGGCGTGGATGAATTCGAGTGTTCTGTCACCGAGCGACAGCACTGCGCCGTCATCCATTGTGAGAAAACGGTCTTCAGGTGCTAACTTCAGATCCAGCAGCATTTTCTTGCATTTAGGTGTACAGACAACCTGTGCCTGAGGATGCTGCACCAGAATTTGCGGGAGTGTGCCTGAATGGTCCTGCTCGGCGTGGTTGGCGATGACATAATCGATGCGCTCAACGCCCATCTGCTTCAAGCGGCTGAGCAGAATGTGAGACATTTCAGGATCAACAGTATCTATCAGTGCTGTCTTATCTCTCCCCTGGATCAGGTAGGCGTTGTAGCTGGTGCCATCGGGCAGGGGGATGAGGTCGTCGAATAGGCGTCGATCCCAGTCTACAGCGCCTACCCAGTAAATGCCATCTTTAATCTTGCGTGGTTTCATGATTTCACCTCACTCTCAATCTCGTATAAGTATAACTAAGAAAGTTTGGCTGGGATAGTCTTTTTCTTCAAGACATCAGTATTTGAATTATCAATTGCAAGTTGCGCCTCCTTCGGGTTCGCTACACCCCCAGAGTGTGCCCCGTGATGACAGAAAGAGGGGGATAATATCAAAGAATGTGCGAACATGCGCGAAGGAGATCGCTTCGTCGTGTCAAGTACTCCTCGCGATGACATATAAATAGGAGGGAGCTTTGATATGCTAATCTAAAACTTACGAGATATTGGCAGCCCGTATTTATTTCTACTTA
>CAZBCD010000098.1:0-8296 GCA_964490205.1 uncultured Pelolinea sp.
CCGCCTGTGGTATTCTTAAATAATCACTGTTGCACTTGATACTTGAATCCAAGATGTATAATAATTATTATATAGGACTCATTTTGATTTGCTGGAATAAATTCAAGAATTTATTAAACTTGGAGTAGATTATGTATATTCTTGGAATTCTAGGAATTCTGCAAGTGTTTTTTATACCTGGAATAATTCTTTTACGTAGAAATAACCATCAACCCCGACCTGTTGCAAATACCATGGGCGTAGTTTCCACAAGTTTAGTTTTTAACTATTGCCTGGTTTTCCTCACCACAGCATTGCATGTATATTCTCGGGTTCTTTTATCCTTAGTCATCGCTTGTGAGTTTGGGTTGATAGCTTGGCAGTACCATAAAGAGGGAAATAAACCTATTGATCACTGGTTGGGAAAAATACGAAAAGCTGGCTCTGCCGCATTAGATGAATGGACAGGCTTATTTAAGTCTGGTTCAGAAACGTCATCTATAAATTATTTTATAAAAACTTTTTATATTATTTTTTGCCTCATACTTGCTTATATTTCCTTAAACTGGATCCTGAGACTATTTATCTGGAATTTGGGATCTGTCTTCAATTCTTTCGACACAATTGTTATCTGGAACCGCTGGGCAATGGACTGGGCGAATAATTTGCTGCCTGGAAACACATATCGCTACCCACAATTACTGCCGACAAACTGGTCAATTATTTATGTTTTGATGGGAGACACATCAATAGAATTCTTTGCTAAGGCGATAATGCCTTTATTCACTTTTTTTATTTTACTAATGATCGTTGATCTTGGTTTTGCCAGGAAAAATACCGGCTTTTTTATTGGTGCTGCAATCACATATTTAGCATTAAAAAAATTTCTTGGACCTTTTGTGATCGAGGGTTTGGCTGACTTACCCAGTGCATTTCTTGCTTTCTCGGCAATTTATTTTCTGTTTATTTCTCAAGTGGATAAACAGTCAACTGAAAATAAAATTGGATATGCTATCCTTATTGTTCTCGGTGCGGCAGGATGCGCGGTTACAAAACAAGTTGGTTTGTTGTTTCTATTATTATTCTCGATAGTATATTTCCTTTTCTTTGTAAAACCTTTGTTCAGGGAAAATTCAAAGAATAAAAATGAAGTAATACTTGCTTCAGTGATATTAGTATTGATTATTGTTGTCCCATGGTATTTGTACAAACAGGTAATGATCTGGCATGGCTTAGAGAAATCAGAAGTACAAATGATCAGTACCGCCACTAAACAAGCGTTTAATTATCTCAGTATTAAAGATCAGCTATTGGAGATTATAAAATTATTTGAAAAGTACTTTTATCTTTTGATCTTGCTGATCCCCTTATCGTTCTTTGTGGAACCGATGATTAGAATATTAATTCTCTTTGTGGTTTTTCCGCTTTTTATCAGCTGGGGAATTTTCGCTAGTTATGATTTCCGAAACCTGGCAATTGCATTACCCATTTTTGGTATAAGTTGTGGGATAAGTCTAAATCACGTATTTAATTCTGGTTTTAAGATATTAAGGAAAGCTTCAATCGGAAAGTTAAAAATTAGATATTACTTGCTAATACTGATCATGCTAATTACCATGACAGGTTTCTATTTTTTCCCATATGACCTTCTTCAAACAAGACAATTAGAAGAGGTAATGAATACATTTTCACCTTCCATAAACCAGAAATTGGTTTCAGCCTTAGAGGAGGAACAAAATGAATTTTTAATCATAACCAACTACCCAATTGAGAATTTGCCAGGTATGGCAGGTAGAAAGATCGGGGTTTTGTTCAATGATTTTGATGCATATCAATTAACTTTACAAAGTGCGAATATCGATACCATATATCTGCTGATTCCAAAAAATTCTGATCAGAAGATCATGGATGATATCTATAAAAAATTGGAAACGGAGGAATATACCCTCGTTTTTGAAGATGAAAGCTGGATAGATTATCTTTTTATCAGAGATAATGTATCGAGGAAAGAAAAATGAAAAATATCAAGGATTGTTCATCAATCAATATTGCAGTATTAATCCCCTGCTACAACGAACAAAAAACAATTGCTAAGGTTATTCAGGATTTCAGGAAAGAACTACCAGATGCCAGTATTTATGTCTTTGATAACAATAGCACAGACGGCAGTTATGAATTAGCCGTCAATGCTGGCGCAATTGTGATTAAAGAAAAAAAACAGGGAAAAGGATTTGTTGCAGCTGCGATGCTGCAAAAGGTCCAGGCAGACTATTACATCATGGTTGATGGGGATGATACCTACCTGGCAGAATACGCTCGTGCATTGCTTGAGCCATTGATGGACGAAAGTGCTGATATGGTTGTTGGTCAGCGGCTTTCTCAATATGACAAAAATGCATTTCGACCACTACACGTTTTTGGCAATAAAGTAATTTGTAAACTTATGAACCTAATTTTTAGATCAAATCTAACCGATCCATTATCAGGTTATCGGGCTTTTACAAAAGAAGTTGCTTTGCGTTTACCGGTTGTCGCCAGCGGTTTTGATCTAGAAACAGAACTCACTCTGCAAATGCTCTATCGTCATTTGATTATTAAGGAGAAGCCGATTCCATATCGAGCGCGTCCATCAGGCAGCTTCTCTAAGTTGCGCACGTTCAAGGATGGTTTTCGGATTTTATTTAAAATATTTTCAATTTTACGATCATATAAACCAATGACATTTTTTGGAGGTCTTGGAATCCTGAGTATTTTGATTGCCCTTGGGATTGGCGGTTTTCTTGTATTTGGTGAAAGTAATGAAGTGAATATTGCTCTTTCAATAGTATGTTCTAGTTTGATTAGCATCGGTATTTTCTTTGCATCTATTGGGATTATCCTGAACTCATTGAATTTTCGTTTATTGGAAGATATGAGCACTTTAGAAAAGCAAATTCACTGGCTAAAAAATGAAAATCGAGATGAAACGTCTGAACATGAATAGTAATTTTATATATTTCATCTGTGAATTCAACTAAGAAGTGCAGCGAGAAGTGTATTACACCTCTTAAATTGAACCGATGGTGTCAAGTCCCTAAATTAGGTACAGATCATAAATAGGCACTTTGAAGTCTGGCGGTAAATTCAGCTGGATGTTTCTCGCACAGATATCAGGTATTGATCAATCGGGAATCAGGATAATAGCCTGATTCCCCAGCGCATTCCAGCGTTCAATCAACGTGGAGGTCTTCACATTGTAGGTCCATTCACTATCTATGACTGTTAATGTATAGGCGTTATAACCGGTGATGATCCAGGTGTGTTCATATCGCACAACGGTTGGTGTGTTTCCGTTCGAAGCAGTATATTGGCTGGTCTCGACAGCATTAGGCAGGTTCACGGTCCATACGATTACAGGGCGCCCCTCTGCGATTTCCTTCTTAATCGCCTGTATACCCCATTCGCTGACCGCATGAGCGCTGAGCCCATAATCACAATTAAAAATCGTCTTTCAATTATGGATAACTCTCCATGTGATCAGTAACAGGGCAATTCCTGCGTGCCGCTCCATGTGAATCCGCAGTGTTCACAGCAGGCCTCATCAGTGATAAAGGACTGGTTCGGGAAAGAGCCGCAGTCGCAGGGCGGTGCGGGTCCGGGTACGTAGCAGGGGAATTCTTGTGTATCACTCCACGAATAACCGCAGTAGATGCAGCATGTCTGGTCAGTGATGAATGTGTAATTCGGGTATGAGTCACAGTCGCAGGGCTGCTGGGGTTCTGGTTCCGGTTCGGGCTCGGGCACATAACATATATTGGGTTCATTGCCGGTAGGCTCAAAGCCAAATGGCAGGCGGCAGGTGTTGTCTGTCAGGTAGAGGTCCTTGAGCGGATAATCTGCTGTCCCGTGGATCGGGGAACCGGCTTCCGCGAGAGTGAAGAAATCGTTGTAATCGAACATGGTTGGATCTTTCACCCCGTCATCCGCCCATCCATTCCACAGGAAAGCAGTCGCGTTACCGAGTATGGACTTCTTGACTGCCAGCTGCATCACAGAGGAATCCGATGGATCCACACGTTTCCAGGCCGCATCCGGATCATCCAGATGGTCGATGGAGAAAAGCAGCTTTTCATAGCTATCACCGCTGTAATTAGGCGCATCTGCCATCAGCGGGCGAGCGCCTCCCACATCATCATTGGTATCATTGTACACAAATACATCCGTGATCTGCCACTGGGTATTACCATCCCCCAGCGCCCACAAGAGCACGTCACCACGACTGTCTCTATCGGTATCCAGTTCAACACCATAATACGCTGAGAGCATGTTGGTAGCGGGATTCACGCCGCTGAGATGCAGCATGAAGTAATAAAAGGTTGTATCCTGGCTTATCTCCACGCGTATCAGGTCTACATCTGGGCGGTAATCCATCTCCTGTTCTGTGAAAGGCCTTTCAAGTAAATTCTGGTTGAGATAGTCGCCGCCATTAGCCCGTTTCTGGCTAGCCGTGTGAGTCGAATCGGTTTCCATCCACCACTGCGATACCCACCCCGGTTCATCAGGGATGATTGAATGGATGATCTCTTTAGTGGCAGTAGCCTCAGCTTCAGGCGCACCTGGTGCTGTTTCACCTGATTGCTCAAGAGCTGCTATAGTCTGCTCAATTTGGATTGCCTGGAGTGTCTGTTTGGCTTCGGAAGGTTCGTCAGATCCTCCGAAATTAATTTCACACGCCAATACAGAAAGCATTAAAACAATCAGGTAAACGATCAATCTCTTCTTCTTGGTATCCATTTCACCCTCACTTTCTTACAATGGTTATCTTATTCAACATTATACAGGATGGGGGAAGATAAAAAGAAATTTCATATTAGCAGCCCGGATGCACTTTTATGCGGATGAAATAAAGTCGATAATAATTTATTAGGAAAATATCAGCCCAATGTGAGAAATGGATCAGTCAGGAGCCAAAATAATGGCTTGGTTCCCTAAAGCTCCCCAGCGTTCAATCAACGTGGAGGTCTTCACATTGTAGGTCCATTCACTATCTATTACTGTAAATGTATAGGCGTTATAACCGGTGATGATCCAGGTGTGTTCATATCGCACGACGACGGTTGTGTTTCCGTTCGAAGCAGTATATTGACTTGTCTCGACAGCATAAGGCAGGTTCACAGTCCATACAATTACAGGGCGCCCCTCAGCGATTTCCTTCTTAATCGCCTGTATATCCCATCCGCTGACTGCATGAGCGTTGAGCCCATAATCACGCAGGAGTTCCGCGACGGGACCGGCGTGTACACCGTAATCATCGGGGGGCAGACGCCCCATAGCACCGTTGATATCCCCCACGAACCCCTGTGTGGGATCATCTGAAAGCGGCATGCGGTCAATAAACTCCAATTCACTGATAGATACACCAAAGAAACGCGCCCAATCAACTGCTGACTGTGCTTCGCAATCAAGCGTGTAAAGCTGGGGAGAACCGAAGATACCACTGATGCTGGCTGAAGCAGGCGGGCTTACAGAATCCGACTCTGGAATGGGAGTTGATCGTTGTGTGGGAGCGGGGATAGGTGTTTGTGTGGGAAGCGGATCAGGTTGAGTCGTTTGTGTGGGTAGTGTCGTTTCATCAGTAAGTACAGGTTGGAAGGGCGTGGGTGCGTTAGAATCGATAAATTGATGTTCTGATAAGGAGGTATCCTTCTCATTAATTCCAATAAACAACCTGAGCAGTCGGCTCGATTGCGGATAGACAATATAAACCATCCCGCTCGCGGTAACGCAGATGATTAACGCGAAAAATGTGCCGAGCAACGTCAGCCAGGAAATTCCTTTCTTAGCATTTATCTTAGTCATAATCTATTGTAATAGGTGCAATAATCCTGCCAGATTATTCATCTCTTCCAAGATGAAAAATACAGGAGGGTTTGTTTGTGTTCAGTATAATAATTTTAATAGAATCATACAAAACATGAGGAGGTATTGGTATGTCAAGAGAATTCTGGATTGGATTGGTCGCTGGTTTGATAATTGGCTGGGTAATTGAATGGGTAATCGACTGGCGCTACTGGCGAAAAAAGTATAAAGCAGTTACTGAGCAGTTAAAAGATAAGAAAGATGACTTGAAAGATATCAAAGGTGTCGGAAAGATTATTGAGAAACGATTGAATGATGCAGGAATATTCACATTTAAACGGCTTTCAGAGGTGGCGCAGCCGGAGATTGAGAAGATCATTGGTAAAGCACAAAATCTATCAGATGAGGTGGATATCATCAAACAGGCAAAAAAGATGGCAAAAAAGAAGAAGGGAAAATAGGGGGCAGGAATGAAAAAAAAGAATAGGAATCTTGACCAGTTTAAACTTATTGTGACAATTGTGCTGATACTGATTCTGATCATTCTGCTCGTTCAAAAACCCGTGGTGGTTATATCCAATGGGAATAAAAATGGGGCGGAAATCGAAAAAGCGGAAGAGATTGATGTTGAGGAAAAGATTGATATAGATCAATTTCCTTTATTTCCGTTATCGGACGGCTCTTTGGAATTGGATGAAAAAGGATCAGGATTATTGGATATCAATGGCGAAATGCGGTTCAAGTTGAGTGATGATGGACAGGCATGGGAGCCAGTGATCCCGGGTGAGATTTTGAATAAGCTGCCTGATGATTACGCGCTTACAGCTGATGAATCGGGTGTGTGGTACATAGTAGATGGAAATGGTGATGCGCTGTATTCTTTCAATATGGAAGTACTTGAATGGAATATGGAACCAGAGAAGGTCTCAGAAGCGCAAGATGCTTCAGGACCAGGTGATGATAGCGAGATTACGGTATGCGAGGGCGCTAACCCTGCGCGATTAACTTTAGTAGGTTCACAGGTGAGAGTGGTAAACGCCATGATCCCGCTGCGGTCATCACCGGACGCTGAATCCGCAAATTACCTGCTGTCACTGCCAAAAGGTACAACCCTAGAGATTGTAAATTTACCAGTATGTACTCCTTTCTTAGGCGGTGCAAACTTGTGGTGGGGTGTACGAACTGACAGCGGATTGGAGGGATGGGCAGCGGAAGCATCCGCGATCAGTGATGTGTATTATCTACAGGAAATTCAATAAACGCAAAAAAAGAACGCTGTTGTAAACAGCGTTCTTTTTAAATTAAGGCGAGACTATTTGTTTTCCTTGGAGTCTGATGGCGGTTGATCTGCGTCATCTGCTGGTAATCCCGCACCAAACGCTTGCTCGCGGACTGCTGTTTCGATCTCATTACTTAATTCCGGGTTCTGTTTTAAAAATTCCTTCGCGTTCTCACGGCCCTGGCCAAGGCGAACATCACCATAAGAATAGAAGGCACCTCGTTTGGTGATCACGTCCAGGGACGCGCCCAGGTCAAGGATTTCACCAGTTTTAGATATACCCTCGTTGTACATGATGTCAAACTCAGAGGTGCGGAAAGGTGCGGCGACCTTATTCTTGACTACCCGCACACGGACGCGGTTTCCGGTGATTTCTGATCCCGATTTAATGGATTGGATGCGGCGCATATCCAGGCGTACTGATGCGTAAAATTTTAAAGCCAGGCCGCCTGGCGTTGTCTCCGGGTTACCGAAATACACACCAATCTTTTGGCGCAACTGGTTGGTGAAGACGACTGCTGTCCGGGTTTGGCTAATCGCACCGGATAATTTTCGAAGTGCCTGGGACATCAGGCGGGCTTGCATGCCCATTGTCGCATCTCCCATATCACCTTCGATCTCGGAGCGGGGAACCAGCGCGGCGACGGAATCGATGATAACTAGGTCCAGCGCCCCGGACCGAACGAGGGTTTGCAGGATTTCCAATGCCTGTTCACCAGTATCAGGTTGGGAGATGAGCAAATTATCCACATCTACACCAACCAAAGCAGCATAAGCGGGATCCAGTGCATGTTCCATGTCAATGAACGCCACAGTACCGCCTGTTTTTTGCGCTTCGGCAGCCAGATGAAGGCAAAGGGTCGTTTTCCCGGATGCTTCTGGCCCGTAGACCTCCGCGACGCGCGCGCGGGGAAGGCCGCCGACACCCAATGCGATATCCAGGGAGAGCGAACCGGTGGAGATGGCGGCAACCTCAAGATGGCGCGCCTCTCCCAACCGGATGATAGATCCATCCCCAAATCGTTTGGTGATATCTTCGAGCGCCTTATCGAGCACGGCTTGTTTGGCGTCAATGTTATTCTTTTTAGAATCTTTCGATTTAGCAGGCATAAGAGACTCCGTATACTTGAATAGCTTGATTATATATCAGGAGCTGGATTCAAGTCTCAAGTGCAACCGTGATTATTTAAGAATACCACA
>CAZBCD010000099.1:0-8289 GCA_964490205.1 uncultured Pelolinea sp.
TCCCATCTCCCTTCGATCTTCTTTTATTTTTCTAATCATTAGCCCCTTAAAGAATCATTCTTCTCCATCATGATAATCTGTTCAGCTACCGCAGAAATTGCAACACGCTGCTTCCGGTAAAAACCTGCTTCAGAAAGGGCTAATCGGCGTGAGAGATCTTTCACCTTCCACCCCTCCATGAATTTCATGTCTAAAATATTAAATAGAATCCATTCGTTCGTATATTGTCTTTCCCCCGAAGGCCGTAAACGTGCAGTTGCCTCCCGTAAAATCCCCCGCAATGCCTTGATAGATGATTCCTCTTTTTCTCGAATACGTTTTTGGACTGAAGTTAGTTGAAGCAGCGGACTTTTTGATAATTTTGGTCCTCCAAAAAAATGGTTTAATGCTTCTTTTACCCATTTCTCAAATGCTCTTGAATCTGAGATGTTCACTCCATTTATTATTCTCTTTTTATCAAATCTTGAAGATGCTAATATATTCTGAATTGCTGTTACCTGAGGAGTTAGTATTTCTAAAGATGTAAAAAGTGAATCCTGATGTTTTCTATCCTGTAGTGCAGTGGCAGCTCGATCAATCAACTTCCTAAGTGCAGCCTTCTTTTCGCTATCGAGTGCGAGGAGATCAAATTTCCTTGTTGTAACGAATCCTAATAAATTTCGATCTGAAGAACTTTCATTAATAATTGGAATAATTATCTTTTCTTGATAGATCGCGATTTCCTCGAATTTTTTATTTTTTCTTAGATGGTTTATCACGCTACTTTTTTCTTCAATAAATCCATCGTTTAAGTCGCCGACAATCACATTAAGCGCAGTTTCCTCATCTCTATTCTCAATCAATAAAGCACCCCCAATTTGTAAACGGTCACAGAGAGTTGCTAAAATCAACTCTAGGAACTGTTCCAGATCATTTTTGGTTAATAATATATCTTCAAGCATTCTGATCTTGGCTAATTCCTCTCGGTCTGAACCATTAAAAAAAAGCCGTTCCCAAATAGGCGCAAAAATAGCAACAAAATACTCAAATAAAACAATTGTTGCTACCATCCCTAAAACGATCAAAGAAGATACATTTATCTCAAACTGTGTGCCTAATCTTGTAATTAATGTTGTCACGCCTAAAGCAAGACTGGCTGTAGCAGGACCCCGCATTATCCATCTGAACAATCGGCTCTTTATAACTCTATCTGGCCAGGGAAATCCGAAAAAAGAAACTGTATATGTCATACCTACAAGGGAAAATGATACAAACAAATAAGCAAGGATAGATATTAGCCAAAAAATCATGCCATTATTTGACGCGAAACTAGAACCATACAACAGATAGGGAAATGATCCAAGGACAGGACCTATCGCGCTTGTAATAAGATAAACCATTCTTCGACGGCTTGTTCTTGTAGATGTCCTATCCAGACTGCGGATGAAGTTGTACCAGGATAAAGCCATCATCATTACATAGAAACCGCTGAAATAGTCGTGAAAAATTGTCCGTTCAATATGCGGTGCTGGCAGATTGGTTATGTTCACTTCAGAGAATAAAGTGCCATTGAAAAGTAATACACAAAATAAAATACTTATAAGAATGGCGGCATATCCAATCATACGGCGTTTGCCTCTGCTCGGGTTGCCTGTAATTGTGAGTAAGGCATCGGAAAAATAGAAATATGAAGTTGGCAACAATATCAGGCCGATATATTGTATTCGCAGAATGAAAAGCAATTCATCCTGTTGATAGGTTGTGGTTACAAACGCGTCGGCGCCAAAGATGATCACAATACATGCCAGAAGAAATGTGAACGATCGGGTTACACGATCACGCAGTTTGAACGTGACTACATATATAAATAATGAAAAGGATATAACCGCTACCCCTGCCGTGATCACATCGCTTATTGTTTTAAGAAGTAATAGGAATCCTTCCATATCTTTAAATATTACCGTAAAAACCGAGCAAAGAATATTGCTAGATCATTATTCTTAAAATAGTTATCATTAAACCCAGAATATTCAAAGCCAAGCTTTTTGACCAGGCTGATCGCTGGATAGTTCTTTGAAGACATTTCAATTGTCATCCGATAAAATTCCCTTGCTATTGCCCAATCAGTAGCCGCTCGGATAAGCGTAGTGGCAATCCCCTTTTTACGCCATAGTTCCTGTACAACTAAATCTTTTACCCAAACCATTTCAGGTGCAAACATCGTGCTCAATGTTATGTATCCTACAGGAGCATGATCAATACATCCCACTAAAATTGTGGAAAAATCCTTCCATCGATTTAATAATGTTTCTGGTGAACGAGGATAATTTATTCTCATATCGCGGGGTAATTCGGTTTCCTTAAATCCTGTTTGGATTTCCGCTTCTCCAACATTCTGCTTCATCTGCCATACTTTTGAAGTCCGGACAGAATGGTCAAATCGCGACAGATTTTCTAAATCAGGAGAAACTGCAGGTCTTACTAGAATCTCAGCCATTTTATTTAATTCTCTTTCATTGAGGTAAAATTTTAACTTCAATTTCACAGGGTTTGAGCAAGTTATTTGCGTTATCAGAAACAACCAACCTCAAAAAGTAAGTTCCCGGTTGAAGTTGTTCAGTATTCCATATGCCGCCCAAAGCTTCCTCCACAATCGGCATATTACCCGCAGAAATTGGGGTCCAGATCTCATCTCCCTGGTATCGGTATTCATATTTATAAAAACCGAGATTAGGCAGATCCACAGTGCCAATTAATTCAATTGATCCGCTTATTTCATCATCTGGTTGAGGGTCAATCCATTCAAGCTGATCTGGGATACATCCCGTTACAGCAATTGCAGTCTTTGTTTGCTGTAATCCTTGGGGGGTTACATTAGGATCAATACCTTCCCCCGTAAACGGCGTTTGTGTGGATAATAAATCAATAGTAGGAGTAGCGATTTGTGCAATACTAGGATATCGAATGGAAGCAACAGATACGAGGATGAAATTCGATAATCCAAACAGGCTTACAAGAAATATTAAAGTAAAAGCAGACCGAATTCCCTTTTGTGCGACTTCCCGCTCTAGTCCGAAATTCGCTTTCCTTAAAGATATCCACGCACTTAGTAGGCGCTGTAAATTAATTAGAAGTACAACTCCCAACACAATATAAATCCCCACTTCGTAGTTCACAACGAACCGGATTAATTCTTCCATTAATTTAAAATGAGAATAAATGATCTACAAACGCTTGATCACACCTCTAATGATCGCATCCATCTTTGGGACCAGAATCTTCCCAGCTTCCAATACTTCTTCATGAGTTGTTACTGTTGATCCATCTAGGTTTGCTTTATTGCTAATTCCAGATAAACCAAGCACCCTCAAATTCGCGTGTCGGGCAGTAATCACCTCAGGGACAGTGGACATTCCCACCGCATCTACGCCAATGGCTTGCATAAAACGCAGGTCAGCAGGAGATTCAAATGAAGGCCCTGCAAGACATATATAAACACCCTCCTGGGGAGTTATGCCTTTTTCCTTAGCTGCTTCTTTAGCTGCTTCGATTAATTTAAGGTCATATGGTTCACTCATATCTGGAAATCTCTCCCCAAATTCATCGATATTAGGTCCACGCAGTGGGTTCAACCCCGCCATTGCGATCAGGCTGATATGATCCTTAATGAGCATTACCTCTCCCGGTTCATAATCTGGATTCACTGCCCCTGCGGCATTAGTAACAATTAATACCTCAACCCCTAATCGGATCATAACGCGGATCGGGAATCCGACCATGATCATTGGATATCCTTCATAATAATGTGCCCGCCCCTGCATGATCAGAACCGATTGATCTCCCAGGTCGCCGATCACCAATCTACCCTTATGTCCTTGAATCGTGGATTGAGGCCAATTGGGAATTTTGCTGTAGTGGATATAATCAGCCGGAGAAACAGATTCTGCAAGATCACCCAGCCCAGATCCAAGTATCAATCCAATTTTTGGTTTTTTCTTTGAAATAGATCTAATGGCTGCTACAGCTTCATCGATCATTTTTAATGTTACAAATTCGGACATTTTTCCTCCTTCTAGAGAACACAACAATTTTATAAGTTTGATTATAACAAAGGCTCGATCAGGATCTCAAAGAAGGAATTTACGATCCTTCTACCAAATACTTGAATTTTGCGAGAAATTTATCAACATCCTGATCGTTTATCCAATAATGAGTGACAAATCTGAAACTCTGTGGTCCTGACATACCAATCAAAATTTTAGCTTCTGCCATTTCCTTGATAAGGTCTTCCCCAGAAATTTCCGCGTCCTCAGATAATTTAATAAATACCATATTTGATTGTGGAATTCCCTTTTCAAAAAAAATACCTTTTAATTCCTTCATGCCCTCGGCAAGGTTTTTTGCACGCAGGTGATCTTCTTCCAATCTCTCAATCATTTCATCCAATGCTACGATACCAGCTGCTCCAAGAATGCCTGCCTGGCGCATTCCACCGCCCAATTGTTTTCGTATTTTCCTGGCTTTTTGAATGAATTCTTTAGATCCGCATAATATTGAACCAACCGGAGCACACAATCCCTTACTAAGGCAGAACATAACCGAATCAGCTGTTTCAACAAGTGCAGATGGTTCTATTCCCAATGCCACACTAGCATTAAATATTCGGGCTCCGTCAATATGAAATCGAATATTCTTAGGGTTCAGGATATCAGCAACCGCATTTGTATATTCTCTTGTCAGCGGTAACCCACCACAGTTGTTCTGCGTATTTTCCAGGATGAATAATCTGGTTTCTGGATGATGAATATCTTCTTCCCGGATTGCATTTCTAATATCAGTCAATGCAAGAGTACCATCCGGCTGATTGGGAATCAATTGCGGAAAAACGCCACCCAATGCAGAAATCCCCCCTACCTCATGGAGGAATGTATGCCCGTTATTTCCCATAACTGCTTCATTTCCACGCTCACAATGAGCAAGCACCGCGATCAAATTTGCCATTGTTCCCGATGCTGTAAAAAGACTCGATTCTTTTCCCATCAGATCAGCAGATTTTTTTTCCAGGGTATTAATAGTGGGATCTTCTCCGTAGACATCATCTCCAATCGGTGCGCTTGCCATTGCTTTTCGCATAGCTTGTGTTGGATGCGTAACCGTGTCAGATCGAAGATCTATAACACCATTTTCAAATGCCATTATTTCTCCTTCTTTTTTAGACCATCGATAATTTCTTGTAAGTCAACAGGTAATTCAGCTTTAAAAGAAAGCGGTGTCTGCTGTCCTGGCAACTGGATTTCCAATCTTTTTGCATGTAAAAAGTGCCGATCCAATGGGATAGTAGGAGTTGAATAACCATAAACAATATCACCCGTTATGGGAGCCCCAATTGAAGATAAGTGCACTCGAATCTGATGTGTTCTACCGGTCAATAGTCGGATTTCCAAAAAGCTATACCTACCTAACCTCAGCAATGTACGGTAGATCGTTACCGCTTCCTTCCCTTCACCTTTCGGCGCTACTGCCATCTTCTTTCTATTCACACGGTCACGATATATTGGTGCGATAATTTTCCCAGACTCAGTAGGAGGGTGTTTATCGACAAGGGCAAGATAATACTTTTGGACTTTGCGCAATTTAAATTGCTTCTGCAGCCATAGGTGCGTTTTTTCATTTTTCGCTAAGATGACAACACCAGAAGTGTTTTTATCCAATCTATGAACGATTCCAGGTCTCATCTTCCCCCCAATACCTTCTGAGAATGAGGTATGACCAAGGACGGCATGTACAAGAGTTCCCTTTGTATGACCAGCTGCTGGGTGCATAACCATCCCAGCAGGTTTATTGATTACTACAACATCATCATCTTCATAAATGATATCTAATGGGATATTTTCAGGCTGCAAATCAAGTGGGGTTGGAGAGGGAATGGTTATCTCAATGGATATACCTCTTTTGTCCAATGAATAGCCTGCTTTTGTGATGGTTATATTATCCACCAAGACTCTTCCTTCTTTAATCAACCGTTGGATCTGGGATCTCGACTTACTCGGTAATTGCGCAGCCAGAAATTTATCTAAACGATCCGGGGAATCGCTGAGAAAAATAATTTTATGAGTTCTACTGTTCACGTAGCGGAAGTCCTTTACATTTGTTCGATTTCTTTCGATTCAAGTACTTCCTCTATATTCCTCTTCCTTTGCTTATTTTCCTGCACCCATAATCCAAGTATCATTATTCCAACACCAATAGTAACACTGGCGTCCGCCACATTAAATACCGCAAATTTTCCAATAGAAATGAAATCTGTAACATGCTCGATTGTTAATCGATCAATCAAGTTCCCCACAGCACCTCCCAGCTGCATACTTAGCGCGATCATTAGAAACCAATCCCCCTCAGTCAATCGTGGGTAGTAAATGATAATCACCATAGCGATGATGCTTACTAAAATCATAAAAAGGAAATTATTATTCTGGAACATACCAAAAGCTACGCCGGTGTTAGACCAATGTACAACACGCGCGTAAGGCGTTAGCCAAGCCCAGGGTGACCAAATCTCGCCAAATGCAAGAGTGTCTCTGACCAGTGATTTTGTCCACTGATCTAATGCAACAATCCCTGCGGCGACAGGGAATAAGATTAGGTAACTTTTTAGTTTATTTTTCAATATTTATTCTCCTATGAAATTATTTTCATATTCTATCTTACAAAAGATCATGTGCGTATATTTTGATCATTCTATTAAATTTATCATTCAATTCAATGAATACATCGTTTAAATTAGTTTTTTGATGAAACCATATTAAATGTGATTCACATTTATTTCTGCAGTCACTGGACCCAAAACCTTTTATCGGTATTTCTCCACCCATCTGGAAATGTAAAAATTGGCAGAAAGAGCATTCAATTTTTTCTGAACTAACTTGGCACCAAACCTCTAATGGTTGTAAACATTCTTTTAAAAAATCAATGTGCCAAAACTTATTAAGAGACCTGGTTAGATGTCGCGAGATCCTGCTTCTCAAACCGCCATTACCATGTGCACTTCCACAATATAAATAATATCCAGGTTCTATAATAACATTTTTAAATCTACACATATTCTGCCTATTTCTTTCTTCTGAACGAAAGACGAGGATATAATTTCCCTTTTTCGAAGGAATTTCATGCACCATATACATGTTTAAATAATAAAACAGCCATTTCAACTGTCTATTAATTCACTTCTACACCTTTTCTAACCATAGTGCAAGAGTTTCCCCATCAAACTCTTCACTGGCATTTGGCAGCGTATCTGGACTCTTTTCAGTAACAATCTCAACCGCTAAAGTTTCCGTCATAATGTAATCCTTAAATTCTTCGATAGCCGTTGTTAATTTTTCCGAAGCAGTATAATAGAGCCGAATCCGGTCCGATATTTCAAAAACCGCTTGTTTTCTAGCCTCCTGCACTCTGCGAACGAACTCTCTTACCAATCCTTCATTTCTCAATTCAGGGGTTAGATCGGTGATTAAAGCGGCTAAATATGCTCCCTCTGATGCAACCACAAATCCCTCCTTAGCTTGCATGCGGACTTCAATCTCCTCAGGGGAGAATTCATATTCTTTTTTATCAATTGTTATTGTGATAGTTAACCCATCCAGCAAATCCTTAGCAAATTTCTCAGGATCCAAATCCAGGATTGCTTCCCGGATCTTTGGGAAACCGCTTCTGTACTTCTGGCCTAATTGCTTAGGAAGTGGGATTAATTCATATGCCGCAGCTTCACCCACTGTGCTTAATGAACGGACATTTTTTACATTCAATTCTTCTTTTAGCAATTCAGCATATTTTTTAATTGCTTCCCTTTCGATTTTATTACTGGTCGTGAATGCTGCTTCCTGTAACGGTTGCCGCACCTTAATTCCAGACTGGTTTCTAGCGGCATGTCCCAGAGATACCAGCCGCATCACTAAGTTCATTTCATCGATCAAGCTCTGGTCAATGTAGTTCCCATCAAATTTTGGCCAATCTGTCATATGGATTGATAACGGTGCTTTTGTATTTACGGTCTTCACTAAATTTGAGAATATCTCTTCTGCAATAAACGGCATCGTTGGGGCAAGTAGTTTGCTAACCGAAACAAGTGCTTCGTACAAAGTTGTATAGGCCGCGTATTTATCATCATCGGATTCACTCTTCCAGAACCGCCTGCGGGACCGTCGTAAATACCAATTTGATAAATGGTCTACAAATCCTTCGATCGGGCGGGTCGCACCCAATACATCATAATTCTCAAATGCCGTGGTTACTTCGCAAACTAACGCGTGT
>CAZBCD010000100.1:0-8282 GCA_964490205.1 uncultured Pelolinea sp.
CCCCGAAATGGGTATATTATCTCCTTCTTTTTCCTGATTTTTCCACACCCTCAAATAAGGCGACCTTTGGTTATTTTGATTTGGCGGAGATGAGCGACTTCTTTTCAATATCTGATAAGAAAGCACAATCAAGAGCATTTTTCTGGGATTGGTGAATCTCTTCCGCTGATAAACCCGCTTTCACTGCCGCAATGTTGTATTCATGGTTGATGTCAATAGCGCTGATGCTCGTATTATCAGTGTTAAGGCAAGCTTTGATCCCTGATTTCAGGAATGCTTTGATCGGGTGGCTGGCATAATCAGGCACTGTGGTTGATTGGACATTGCTGGTCAGGTTAGATTCTACGCCGATCTGGTTAGAAGAGAGATAATCCATTAATGCGGGATCCTGAGGTGCGGATACCGCGTGGCCAATTCGCTCCGCTCCGAGTAAATTTATTGCCTGCCAGATAGATTCCGGCCCAGCTGCTTCGCCTGCGTGCGAGCAGGAATGCCAACCCGCGTCACGGGCACTTTTGAAATGCTTAACGAAAAGTTCAGCGGGAAAATTAGCCTCATCCCCTGCGAGGTCCAGCGCGATTATGTTATCTTTGTGTGCAAGGAGTGCGTCCAATTCCTGAAAACATTTTTCAGGACCGAAAGTGCGGCTGATGATACCGATCAGTTTTACACTGATATAATGATCTTGTATACCGCGCTGAATTCCATTGACAACAGCTTCTGTGACGCCTGCAGGATCCAGGTTGTGAGTTTCTGCCATGAATAACGGGGAGAAACGCAATTCGAGATGGTCAATGCCTTCATTTTTTGCGTCCTCAACATTTTCATACGCGATACGGCTGCAAGCATCATAGTCGATCATTACCAAAGTTTGCCACTTAAATTTTTCAAAATAACTGAGAATACCTGGTTTTGGCTCAGTGATTTGCACAAATGGGCGTAATTCTTCGAGGGTTTTTGCGGGAAGACCAACTTCATTCTTCAATCCGATCTCGAGGATCGTTTCCAGGCGGACACAACCATCCAAATGGCGGTGCAGTTCTACTAATGGAAATTTAGGGTCAATGGTGCTCATTGATCCTCCTCTGGTGGATGTGTGTCTGCGTCTTGTCCTAATTCACGTGACCGCTGATAGGCAGCCCATATCGCTCGTGAGATAGCAGTTCTGAAGCCGGCTTTTTCCAGGTAATAGAGCGCTTCCGCAGAAGTGCCGCCTGGTGACGTTACCTGATTCCGCAGAGAGGCAACGTGCCTGGATTCCAGACCGTTTTTATCGTAGTAATCGACTGAACCGCGCAGAGTTTCGGTTACTAATTTTTCGGAGATGCGGCGGGAAAAGCCAAGGTGAACGCCGGCGTCTATCATCGCTTCCATAAAGAGATAAACATACGCTGGTCCTGTGCCGGAAAGGGCGGTGGCTTTATCAAGGTATTCTTCTTCTTCAACGAAAATTTCCTGCCCGAAAGCACCAAGGATAGCACGTGTAATTTTTTTCTGATTTTCATCTACTCCTGATGAACAGCACCATACTGTAATCCCTTCCCCAATCTGTGCGGGGGTATTAGGCATAGAGCGGACAACTTTATCATGTTTTAATAGGCGGGAGATCTTTGTAATCGAAGCACCAGCTATGATCGAAAGAACCAGCGCGTTCTTTTCCACAGATCCTTGTAATCCTTCCAATACTTTTTCCAACCGCTGTGGTTTTACAGAAAGGATCACTATATCAGCAAGGGCAGCAGCTTTATTATTATCCGTGAAAGGTACGATGCCATAGTTATCTTTTAACTCTTGATTCCGGTCTTCAATAGGGCCAGATGTGAGGATATTAGCAGGATCTGTTAGTTTTTTCTTAATGATGCCTGAGAGCATTGCCTCTGCCATCACACCAGGTCCAATGAACGCAATTTTTATTTCTTTGAGCATATCAACTATCTCCTGATTTTCGTGATTAGAAAAGTGATTTAATTGTATATCATAAGGTGGATAGGTCTCATTTAATAATTCCTTCCTGCAGGCATACTAATAAAGCAGTAAGTGCCGCGTCTGGTTCGTTATGACTTGAGGCAAGGATTTGAATCGACGCGAGATTGTTAGACATATCAATGAGTGGTATGGATTTCAGCTGAACACTGATCGCTTTCTGGGGCAGAATACCAACTGCCCTGGCTTCAAGAGATAATGCTTGCTGCAGTAAAGATGGGTTTGGTGCTATAGAAAGACTGGGGAATATAACATCCAGCTGAAGTGCAGATTGAAATGCTTCACGTAGAAGTGATTCTTCAGGATAACCCCATACATGAAATGTTTCTTCAAGGTCGATATCTCCTCCTTCATTGGTGGCGCATTCAGTACATTCTTCAGTCAGTTTATTAATTGTTGAAATATTCCCTTGATATATACCTCGCAGCGCATCCAATGTCAGATTGATAATCGGGTTATCTTGATGTGCCGCTGGTACAAGATAATCATCGCCCAGGTGATATATATATGGCGGGGTAGAGGATAGTTCGCCATAGGAAATGTGAGTATCGCTGCCGGCAGGGTATATGTCATTATCCGATTGATTGAGCAGGATGGTTGTTTCTGGGATTTTTTCACCACATTCATTAATGATCGGGAGTATCCATTGAACAGAGGAGGAATAAGATATGCGGTAAAAATCTTTTACCGATCTGATTTCATTGTTTATTGGAGTGGAAGGATTTATTGCTGACAAAATGAGGGTACCGCTTCCTAAGATCAGGCAATATATCGCAAATGGCAGAAGAGAATGGTTGGTGATATATCCAAGTAGCCAGCGGATGGTAAAAAACCCAACAATTCCAGCGATTAAGGACCCAACAGCCATCACTGGCAGGAACTGTGAAAGGTTTGGTATTTTTATAAAATCAATGAGACCTAATAATCCAGCTGCTGCCATTATTGGGACAGCCATTAAAAAAGCGAATTGACCAGCGGTTTTTCGATCAAGGTTTTTTAGCAATCCACCCGAAATTGTGCTTCCAGACCGGGAGATACCAGGGAAGATGGAGAATGCCTGAAAGATACCCATCCCAACAGCATCCGGCCATTTGAGTGTAGCAATATTCCTGGATTTCTTACCTATCTTCTCTGACGCGGCCAATATCGCTGATGTAACGATTAATAATGCGCCTGCAGCAGCGGGATTGGTAAACGCATTTTCAATGTGCTCCTTGAGAAACAAACCTGCTAAGCCCGCTGGAATTGTTGCTAAAATTGCCAACCATCCGGTTCTTGCTTGAATTTCTTCAAAAGGTTTTTTGTTCTTAATGCCAAGAACCATCGAATGAGCAATTTGAGTGAGATCCTTCCAATAAAAAACTATCACTGCAAGCAGAGTGCCCATTTGTATTAACACATCGAAAGGAAATATTTGTTCTTTGGGTAAATCCCAGCCTAATAAAAAGGGGATGATTACCAGATGGCCGGAACTTGACACGGGGAGGAATTCTGTGATGCCCTGGATTATACCCAGGATCAATGCTTGGATAATGGTCATTTTTTATTTTTCAATCTTCCTTATATAGATTTGCTAATATCTGCTCAGCATACGCGTTAAAATCCTGGTCGATGATATGCTGCCTTAGTCCCTTGCTCAATTCTACCAATGTAAACACATTATGGATTGAAAGTAGTGTTGCAGCCAGGATTTCCCTCGTGTTGATGAGATGTCGAATGTATGCTCGGCTGAAATTAAGGCATGTATAACACGAACACATGCTGTCAATTGGAGATGAATCGTTCTTATAAACAGCTTTCGATAAATTCATCCGCCCTGATAATGTCATCGCTGCGTGATGGCGAGCTAACCTGGTTGGCAGAACACAATCAAACATATCCACACCACGACGTACAACTTCAACCAGGTCATATGGAGTGCCAACACCCATCAGGTAGCGCGGTTTATTCTCTGGAAGAATCTGATTAACTAATTCAATTGTTCTCAGCATGTCTGGTTTGCTTTCTCCAACAGAGAGCCCACCAATTGCGTAACCGGGGAAATCCAGCGATGTGAGAAAAGCCGCAGATCTTTCGCGCAGTTCTGGATGGATGCCGCCCTGAACAATCCCAAAGAGTGCTTGATCATTTCGGTGTTTGGCTTTGATACAGCGTTCAGCCCAGCGATGCGTTCTCTCTATGGCTTCTAGATTATATTGATAATCTTCAGGATGTGAACATTCATCGAAAGCCATGATTATGTCTGCCCCTAGCTGCTCTTGGATTTGGATTGCTTTTTCTGGAGTGAAGCGGTGAGTTGACCCATCCAAATGGCTTCTAAAAGTTACACCATTAGTATCAATTTTGCGAAGATCTCCGAGAGAGAAAACCTGGAATCCGCCAGAATCAGTCAGGATTGGTTTTTCCCATCTCATAAATTGGTGCAGACCACCAAAACTTTCAATAAGGTCAGCACCCGGTCGAAGGTATAGATGATAAGCATTGGAGAGCAGGATTTGAACTCCAATTTCATCTAGCTGCGCAGGCGTTAACGATTTTACTGTGGCTTGAGTACCCACCGGCATAAAGATCGGTGTTTCTACGTTTCCATGTGGGGTAGAAAGGACTCCTGCCCGAGCTCTTTCCTGTCTCACAGTAACTTGAAAAGCAAATGAATCTTTTTCCATAAACTCATATCCGATGATTTATCCCGATTATATTCTAATCAAGGCTTGAAATATGGATAAGTGGCGTTTATACTTGGCAAATGACATTAGAAAATTATGGGACCTGGCTAGAAATAGATCTCTCAACCTTACGAAAGAATTTCCAATTACTGAGTGAACTTTCCGGATCTATAGTGATGCCGATAGTTAAAGCCAACGCGTACGGGCACGGATTGGAAAGGACAGCAGCTGCATTGGAAGATGCTGGGGCTGAATGGTTTGGTGTTGCCCGAATAGAAGAAGCACTCAGGCTTAGAGAATTAGGAATAAAAGCAAAAATTCTGGTTTTAGGCTATTCACCCCCGACGCGAGTTTCACACGCAATAAAAGAAAAAATTAGTCTAACGGTTTATGATCTTCCAGTCGCCAAAGCATATGCTTCACACGCACAAAGCCTTCAGCAAGCAGTCAATTTGCACGTGAAAATTGATACTGGTATGGGGAGGTTGGGTATTCTTGCAAACAAAGCTGTCAATTTTGTTGAATATGTGAGAAATCAAGAATCGCTAACGCTGGAAGGAGTATTTACTCATTTTGCGTGCGCGGATGAACCTGAAAAAGATGTAACAGCTAAACAGATCAATAAATTTAAGATTATTTTACGAGAATTGGAATCAAAAAAACTTTTACCCGCGATCATTCATGCCGCAAACTCAGCGGCAACAATAAATTTTCCAACAACCAGATTCAACCTGATAAGAGCTGGCATCACTTTATATGGACATCCTCCCTCAAGCCAGATGAAATTACCAGATGGTATTGCGTCCGCGATATCCTGGAAAACCAGACTGATTTCGATAAAAGAACTTCCTCCTAGGCAAGGCGTAAGCTACGGCCATACGTATCATACAAAGAGAAAAGAGCGCATAGGAGTAATTGCGGTTGGATATGGAGATGGACTGCGAAGGCGTCCAGGTAATTTTGTTCTAATACACGGCAAACGAGTACCAATAATTGGAACCGTATGTATGGATCAATGCATGGTTAATTTAGATGAAATACCTGATGCGGCAGTTGGAGATGAAGTTTATATTATTGGAAAGAAAAGTGACGCGGAAATATCGGCGACGGATATTGCTAATGATTGGGGTACCATTAATTATGAAGTGCTCTGTGGTCTGGCTGCTCGGATGCCGCGGTATTATCTGAATACAAAAAAAACCCATGGTTGATCAATCGAAGACACACTGGCTTATCCCCCCCTCAATTCCTAATGAAATCAATGAAGCGTTAGAGTCATATCCAACTCTTTTTCGCCAGATACTATTTAACAGAGGAATTACAACAACCTCTATGGCAGAATCTTTTCTCCGGGCTGATGAACCAGTATACCCCCCCTTTTTGTTGCGAGACCTTGAAAAAGCTGTCCAAATAATTCATGATTCGATTCTTGTTGGAAAAAAAATCATAATATTTGGTGATTATGATGTGGATGGAGTCACAGCGTCAGCTCTTATGGTCCAAGTTCTTCGGCATTATGGCGCAGATGTAAATTCCTATATCCCAAACAGGTTTAATGAAGGTTATGGCCTAACAATGGATGCTCTCCATGAAGTGCTGCGGTTAAAACCGGATTTGATTATCACAGTAGATTGTGGAGTGCGCTCACTGGTGGAAGTGGACCACGCTCGGAAGGAAGGAGCGGATGTGATAATCACAGATCATCATCAACCTTTCGATTCCCTTCCAAAAGCAAATGCTGTAATTTGCCCGAAACAACCGGATGATGATTATCCATTCAAAGAACTAGCTGGCGTAGGAATCGCGTACAAATTATCGCAGGGCCTGCTTCAAAAATATCCAATCCCTAATGTTCAAGCTGACAATTGGGTTGATCTAGTTGCGGTTGGAACAATTGCTGATCTGGCACCATTGATTGATGAGAATCGGACTCTGGTGCGAAAAGGATTGCGATCAATCCGGTTTGGAAAGCATCTGGGATTATTAGCATTAGCGAATGTGAGTGGAATAAATATTCATCAATTGAAAGCTGAAGATATTGGTTTCAGGATCGGACCGCGATTGAACGCGGCCGGTCGGCTGGGATCAGCTGATCTTGCTTTTCAAATCCTCATGGCAGAAACTACGAAACAGGCAGGACCAATAGCCCTTTCATTGGACCAGGAAAACCAAAAGCGACAGGGTATAACAAAAGAGATCCAAGCTCATGTAGAAAATTTATATGATCCGGAGATAAATGAATGGATGCTTTTTTATTGGGACAAGGATTTCAATGAGGGAGTGGTGGGTTTGGCTGCCTCCAGACTGGTGGAGCGATTTTACCGTCCTGCGATCATTGGCGTCCAAAAGGGAGATGTAGTTCGCGCATCCTGCCGCAGTATTCCGGAATTGAATATTACCTCTGCCTTTGATGAATGCGAAGATCTTCTTCTTCAGCATGGCGGCCATGCGATGGCTGCGGGATTAACGGTTGAGATGAAAAATTTAGTACCTTTTACTGAAAAATTCACAAAGATCTGTGAGCGGGAATTAGAAAATATTCCTTTAATCCGTGAAATTGAAGCAGAGAAGGAGGTTAATCTAATAGATTTTCTTCCTGATCCGAAGAAAAAAGATGATCCAAAACATAAACTATTAAAGTATCTAGGTGATCTAGAACCTGTGGGAATTGGGAATCAAACACCTTTGTTTATTGCCAGGGATATTGAATGCAGGAGTGTTCGACTGATCGGAAAAACGGGCGATCATTTAAAAATGACGGTTTCAGACGGAAAGATTAGTTTTGATGCTGTCGCTTTCCGATTTGGGGAATATTATGAACAGATACGATCAGCTCAATCGATTGATATCCTTTTTTCATATGATCTGAATATATATAATGGCAGGAAATCTCTTCAACTGAAAATAAAGGATATTGATTTAAGCGGGCTGAAGGTTTATTGATCAATCCAAGGTAAGGGAGATTCCCCTACTCAGATTCCAGGAACCGAAATTTTATTAATGTCCATATTGCTTCTATAGCATCATAGAACTTAATTTTCTTACCCTGTGCATAATTGCGCGGTATGAAAGTGATCGGGACCTCATAAATTTTTATTTTCCGCTTTAATAATTTCGCCGTGAATTCTGGCTCAAAATCAAACCCATCTGCTTTAATTTGTAACTGCTCAAAAATATCCTTTCGGAAGATTTTACAGCCAGTTTCCATATCATTTAGACTGCTCTTGTAGAGAATGTTTGTGATCACGGTCAGTATTTTATTTGCAACGAAGTGTAAAAAATATGATGTCTTTTTCTTATTTGTCATGAACCGGGTTCCATAAACTACCTCCGCCTGATTTTTCTCGAATGGTTTAAGGAGTTTCTCATATTCCTCTGGGTTATATTCAAGATCAGCGTCCTGAAGGATTATTATCTCCCCATGTGCAGCTTTAATTCCTGCTGACACTGCCGCACCTTTCCCACGGTTTACGGGGAAAGTGATTGCGCGCACTGATGGATCTTCTTGAAGTTTCTTAATGATTTGTGGCGTTGAATCAGTGGATCCATCATCAATTAATAAGATTTCGGATGGAATCCGTGTTTTTTTGATGCGGGTAAGCTAGGCCCAGGTGTGTAGTAGGGTTTTCCCTC
>CAZBCD010000101.1:0-8132 GCA_964490205.1 uncultured Pelolinea sp.
ACCCCGAAATGGGTATATTATCTCCTTCTTTTTCCTGATTTTTCCACACCCTCGCGAGAACGCTAGTCGGATACGAGTGTACCCACAGGTTTGCCCATAATGGCCTTTTGTAGTGCGGATTCGTCCCAAAAGTCAAGAATCAAAATGGGGAGTTTGTTTTCCATGCATAGAGATACGGCGGTACTATCCATGACGGCTTGGCGGAGGTTGAGTGCCTCAATATAACTTATTTTGTCAAATTTCTTCGCGTGATGGTTATCTTTAGGGTCGTTGTCGTACATGCCATCGACCTTGGTCGCTTTGATCAACACATCCGCGCCAATCTCTGTAGCCCGCAGAGCGGCAGCGGTGTCCGTTGAGAAGAATGGATTACCGGTTCCCCCGCCGAAAATGACCACGCGCCCTTTTTCCATATGGCGGATTGCCCGGCGGCGAATATAAGGTTCCGCCACAGCTCGCATTTCAATCGCAGATTGCACGCGCACATCCACCTCCAGCTTTTCCAAGGCATCCATCAACGCGAGTGCGTTCATGACTGTACCAAGCATACCCATATAATCCGCTGTAGCTTGATCCATTCCCATTTCCAATCCAATACGCCCGCGCCACAGATTGCCCGCGCCGATTACGATGCCCACTTGTACGCCCATTTCGCGTACTTCTTTCACGCGCTTGGCAATATCTCTGGCTTTTTGGGCGTTGATCCCGAACCCTTCCGTTCCAGCCAGCGCTTCACCGCTCAGTTTGAGCATGATCATCTTATAACTTGGTTGCGGCATATTACTCCTTTCAAAAAAAGCCAACCATGTGGTTGGCTTTTATATTTGTCACTTAACTCCTGCTTCAGATTCAGCGGTACTTTCTTCGCCTAATTCATAACGCGCAAATCGGCGGATGATGATGTTTTCACCCATCGATGCCACATTCTCATTGATGAGATCCTGGATTGTGAGGGATTCATCTCGGATGTACGCCTGACGCTGGAGGACAACCTCATCCTTGAATTTTTTCAGGTATCCTTCAACAATCTTTGGAATGATCTTTTCCGGCTTACCTTCTTCTTTTGCGCGAGCCATTGCGATCTTTTCTTCCCGTTCTAATGCTTCAGCGGGAACATCATCTCCACGGATGTATTGAGGGGAGGAGGCTGCAATCTGAAGAGCAATTTCATGAGTGAATTTACGAAAATCTTCTGACCGTCCAACAAAGTCAGTTTCACAATTGACTTCAACCATCACACCTACTCGGCCATCGCCATGTGAGTATAATTCAACAAAACCTTCGGATGCTTCGCGGTCAGCACGCTTACTGGCTGCTGCTAACCCCTTTTCGCGAAGTAAGTCAACAGCTTTTTCAAAGTCGTTTCCAGCTTCCTGGAGCGCTGACCGGCAGTTCAATACACCCGCGCCGGTCGCTTCCCTTAAATTTTTAATATCTTCAGTTGTTACTGCCATTGTTGTTCCTTAATTATTATATCCTTCAAGATTATTTGGTTTCATCATCTGGATCAGCATCTTCCGGGGTTCATTATTCTAAGCTTACTCAGTAGGTTTTTTAGTAGACTTCTTAGCAGGTTTCTTTGCAGGCTTCTTTGCCGGCTCCTCAGAAGCATCTTTTTCAGCCGCAGCTTCTTTAGTAGGCTTCTTTGCAGGCTCTTCAGCAGCATCTTCCTGGACTTCTACAGCCGCAGTTTCTTCAGTAGATTCCTCAGCAGCATCTTCAACTGCTTCTGCCGCTGCTTTTTCTTCCGCTTCTCGTTTACTCTCTGCTAATTTCTGAAGCGTTGCTTTGCCCAGTAAATCCTTATCATCTATTTCCTCTTCTTGGGAAACTCGACTGCGAACACGTTCATCTTTAGGTGTGGATGCTTTAGTTTCAATTTCCTCTTCCTTACGCATATCTTTACCTTCGATCACCGCATCGGCCATATTTCCGACCATCAATTTGATCGCGCGAATGGCGTCATCATTGCATGGAATGAGGTGGTCTATGTTCTCAGGGTTGCAGTTTGTGTCAACCAATGCAACTACCGGTATCTTTTTAAGGTTAGCTTCGTGCACTGCGGTGTCTTCGCGGTTGATGTCCACTACGAAAATCATGTCGGGTACTCCGCTCATGTGGCGGATACCGCTCAAGTGGATGAGTAAGCGTTTGATCTTGCGCTCGACCATTAGCCCCTCTTTTTTCACAAGCCGGTCAATCTCACCGGAATCGCGAAGTTTTTCCAGCCGCTCAAGTTCCATAATGCGCTGGTGAATGGTCATCCAGTTGGTTAGCGTTCCGGGCAGCCAGCGTTCGATCACATATGGCATTTCGCATCGCTCCGCTTCTATCTGAACTGTTTCCTGCGCCTGGCGTTTTGTCCCAATGAACAGAACAGTGCCGCCCTCTGCAACTTTATCGCGGACGATGTCATATGCTGTCGTCAGCTCTTGAACAGTCTGCTGTAGGTCGATAATATGAATACCGTTGCGTTCTGTGAAGATATACGGCTTCATTCGGGGGTCCCATCTATTAGTACGGTGGCCAAAATGCACGCCGTTTTCCAGAAGGGTTTTCATAGAAATGTCTAAAGTCATGGATCAATCTCCTTTGCGTTTTTTTCCTCCGCACATAAACTTCCTATCCCCAGCCGCCGTTTCCTACGGTGGCACGCAGGGATCATTTATCTGCGTGTGTTATATGTCTGTTTCTAAAAACAGCCAGGCAAGTATAACATAATAACGATATTATTGCGGTAGACTTATCCTGTAAGGTTGAGGATGGGATTTATAAAGAGAATGTTTTCATACTATTTTAATAATCATGATAAATCGATAGTTATTAATTGAAAGGGAAAAATGCATATTCTTGTAACCAATGATGACGGCGTATATGCTCCTGGGCTTTTGGCGCTTGTAAAGGAATTAAGAAAAATAGGGAAAGTATCAATAGTTGCACCAGACAGAAACTGGTCTGCCTCTGGCCATGTAAAAACGCTATCCCGCCCGTTGCGCATAAAAGAAATAACACTGGCTGATGGCAGCCCGGCGATGGCTTGCGATGGGGCTCCTTCGGATTGTGTGGCACTACCGGTCATGGGATTACTGGAAGAACCTATAGAAATGGTTGTATCAGGCATTAATCCCAACGCAAATTTAGGCCATGATGTAACATATTCTGGTACTGTTACCGCTGCGATGGAGGCAGCGATATGGGATCTACCCGGCGTCGCGGTATCGCTGGATGCACCTGAATACCATCAAGGGCCTCTGGATTATGCAACCGCCGCGATAGTTGGTGCAAATGTAGCAAAAATTGTTTGGAAAAAGAAACTTCCAAGAAATATGCTCCTGAATGTGAATGTGCCTTACTGCTCAACGGATGAGTTGAAAGGATACAGCATCACTCGCCAGGGACTGCGTGTTTACCGAGACGAACTGGTACGTCGGGAAGATCCACATGGACGGCCTTATTACTGGATTGGCGGTGAGGCGCCCACCGGTGTACCGGAAGAAGGAACAGATATAGGTGCGCTGAGCCGGTGTTTTGTTTCAATTACGCCGCTTTCTCTGGATCTAACCGCGTATGATTGCAAGGAAATGCTGTCGAGTTGGGAATTTGATTGATCTGGTAATTCGACAGTAGCTAAACGGATGTTTTATGCGCAGCAAACGTACTGTACAACTTATCATTATTGGTCTGGCAGTGTTTCAACTGCTGTTTATGACCGCTGCTGTTCCTGTTCACACGCTTACTTCTTATGAAGTGATCGCTGCGGTGAATGCTCTCAGGGCCAGTTATGGTCTACCGCCTTATGCCGTGGATAACCTGCTGATGCTTGCCGCGCAAGGGCAGGCAGATTATTTAGTTTCAATTGCCCCAAATGTTGGCGATGGGCATGTAGGACCTGGCGGAACGGACGCGGATGCACGCGCTTTGGCTGTTGGATACCCATATATCGAAGCCCTTGATATCAATGAGAATTGGGCGAGTATTCCCCTGGGGATGAGCATTGAATCCCTGATAGCCACTGGATAGTCAGACGATGCTCATATGCACACTATGCTGCATGAGCAAGGACAGCATATCGGAGCCGGTGTGGCGGTGAGCGGTTCCACTGCCTATATCGTTGTGGGTGTGGCTGCTTATTGGGGAGACGCGGATTTAACACCACAACCAGTGAATTCTACTTATGGAGAAAACGCCTCGACCCAGCAGGTTGTCTCAAATTTCATTGCGCCTGTAGTATTGGCAGAACCTCGGGGTGATGGGTCTGTGGTCCATTTAGCCCAATCGGGATAATCGCTGTGATTACTGGCGCATCATTATGATGTGAGTATAGACCGCTTGAAGGAACTCAATCAAATGGGAGCAGATGCAGTTATTTATTTTGGGCAGGAAATTCTCATCCAACCTCCTGCTCCGGCAACCGCGACACCTGAAAACCCGCCTGGTGTAACTGAGACTACACAGGTTGCAACCGTCCAACGCGTGATATAAACCACTACCACGCCTTTGATAGAAGAACAGGAAGAAACCCGCGGCCGCGATATGAATTTGTATTTTCTGTTATTATTTGCTACCTTTGGGATAGGGTTGATATTGGTAGTGATAGGCATCCAGCTCCGATAGATTTATCACGGATTAATTCATTTATAATTCTGGTATGAAAAAACCAGGCGTTTTTCTCATGTTAGCAGTTTTCGCATCTCTTATATTTCCCTTGCGGCAGGTTCAATCAGCCGCGCCATCCCCCTACGATCTGATCGCAATGGTGAATGATCTGCGCCAAAATAATGGCCTGCCAGCGATGGAAACCAACAGCTCTCTGATGGCAGCCGCGCAAGGGCAGGCAGATTATTTAGCCAGTGAATATGGGACCAATTTTCCCAGCTGGGATATGGGGCATATCGGCGTGGGCGGAACTTACGCGATCGACCGAGCAGCCGCTGCCGGTTATGATGTGGGGCCTGGCTGGAATGTGGTTGAGAACTGGGCTGGTGGCAACAACAGCACTTCTCTGACCGAGGTTGTGTACACTTTCTGGAATGATGAGGCACATATGGGTAATATGCTGCATCCAGATGTTGTGCATGTAGGAGCGGGTATCGCGGAAGGCGACGGTTTTGTGTATTACATCATTGACTTTGCGGTCCAATATGGCTCCGGTGGATCCTCCAGCGGTGGAGTGGCTTCGACCATTCCAACGACTGCGGTTACACAAAAGGTAGCGCCGGTAGCTATTGCTAAACGAAATGAGGACGGGTCAATCATCCATGAAGTAGAGATAGGGCAGGCATTGTGGAGCATCGCTGCAGCTTATGAAGTGACCGTTGATCAGCTTCTGGCTATCAATAATCTCTCTGCGAATGCGGTGATCTATGAAGGTCAAACATTGCTCGTGCGGCTGGCTTACACACCGACCCCTTCACCAACTATCACACAAACACCCCGCACACCCACGCGAACTCCAATCCCCGCCCAAACTGCGCAGGCGGTGAAAACACAGGTCCCAAACTCAGAGAACAGTATTTTTAGTTTTCTGGGGCTTGACCGCCAGGCGATGGGATTGGCATTGATCCTGATAAGCGGGATTGGACTTGTTTTGATCATTGTGGGAACAATGGCAAAGGATAAAAAAACCAAACCTCCTCAATCTGAATAGCATCCGCATCCTATTTTTTTATATCTAATGGGGAGGATTATTCTGCCAGGTCTCTACCTGGCCAAGCCGATGAAATAATTCCTCAATCTGCTGCTCAATCATATCGGGCAGTTTATCATGATTGAAATCGAGTTTTTTTGATTGTGGAGAGATTTTCTTATTGGTTACACGGCCGGGAATGCCCACTACGACTGAATTGAATGGCACGTCCTTGACCACCACAGCGTTTGCTCCAATGCGGCTGCAAGAACCAATCGTGATCGCTCCAAGAACTTTCGCGCCCGCACCGATGACAACGCTATTTTCAATTGTGGGATGGCGTTTTCCTTTGGTCAAGCTAACTCCACCGAGTGTTACTCCGTGATATATGGTAACGTCATCGCCTATCTCAGTAGTTTCACCGATAACTACCCCCATCCCATGATCGATAAAAAACCGCTTTCCAATAGAAGCACCTGGATGGATCTCGATCCCGGTAAAAAAACGGGTAACCTGAGAGATCCAACGCCCTAAAATAATAAAATGATGGTTCCACAACCAGTGCGCAATCCGGTATCCCCAGATGGCGTGCAAACCCGCATAATTGAGAATTATTTCAACCACGTTTTTAGCAGCCGGATCGCGTTCAAAAACAGATTGGATATCATCACGTATGATTTTAAACATAGTTCCTCCAGCTATTAAATAAGATCCTTATATAAGTCAGTACTCAGATAGCGTTCACCAAATGAAGGAATCACAGCCACAATCAATTTTTCCCGTGCTTCACTCCTTCTGGCAATCTGTAAAGCTGCCCAAACCGCGGCACCAGAGGATATCCCAACCAACAAGCCTTCCTTCAGAGCCATTTGGCGGGCAGTTGTGTACGCTGCATCACCAGAAACCTGTACGATCTCGTCGATAATGCTTGTATTCAATATTTCAGGGACGAAACCTGGTCCTATCCCCTGGATTGAATGCGGCGCTTTTTGACCGCCGGAAAGTACCGGGGAGTCCTGTGGTTCCACTGCAATCACTTTGATGGACGGTTTTTTACTTTTCAACACCTCACCCACACCAGTGATGGTTCCACCAGTACCCACTCCCGCAATGAAATAATCCACTTTCCCATCTGTATCCTCCCATATCTCTATCGCGGTTGTCTTACGGTGGATTTCCGGGTTGGCCGGATTCTCGAATTGTCCGGGGATGAAAAAGTGTTTGTTTTCATCTGCCATTTCATTTGCAAGATCAATGGCACCCCGCATTCCTTTCTTTCCTGGCGTAAGGATGACATTTGCCCCGTACGCCTTGAGCAGTATTATCCGCTCTTTACTGACTTTATCTGGCATGATAATGGTGCATTCATATCCCCTCGCCGCGCAGGTAAACGCCAGGCCGATGCCGGTGTTTCCGCTTGTGGCTTCTAAAATGATTGTATCCTCATTGATCTGCCCGCTCTTTTCCGCGGCGTTGATCATTCCCACTCCGATTCTATCTTTTACACTATGGGAAGGATTAAAATACTCTAGTTTTACCGCTATCTCTGCCTGGCTGCTTTCCCCGAGGTGGTTCAAGCGCACAAGGGGTGTATTACCGATCAGTTCTGTAATGTCATTTGCGATCTTCATTTTTTACTCATTTCTATTAAATAAATTCACCTTCTGATCAGAGAAATAACTCAAGCGGAATAGCATCCAATCCGCTGTTCTCAGAAGGTGTATGTGATCAATGAATGCGGAGTTGGGTTAGCTATTCCGCGGTTGACAGATGCAAAAACGCATGAAATTTTCCATTTCTTCGATTAATAACGAATTATTTTCTTCAATTATAGAAAGTGCAAATGCGGATGTCAAGGTATATAACCTATCAAATCGCGAAACTTATAATTCTCTAATACGTAATTAAAGTATCAAAAATAGAATTTTAAAAGAGGTAATTATGGCAAAACGTTTATATCGCAGTGAATCTGATCGGGTATTGGGTGGTGTGTGTGCAGGGCTTGGCAGCTTCTTGGGTATTGACCCTGTCTTTATCCGTATTTTCTTTATAGTGTGGGCTGTTTTGGGAGAATTTTCGGTTCTCATCTATTTTCTTTTGTGGGTGATCGTTCCCAATGATACATCCATGGAAGCGGATGGGACTTTCCAGATCAATGATTTAGGTGCCCGTTTCCATCAGATGGGAAGAGAAATCAGTGAAATTGCACGGCAACCCAATTCTGAATTGATCATTTTTACGGGCGTTGGGCTGATTACATGGGGTGTCTATTATCTTGTCCGCCGTCTTGTCCCGTATTTGGACATATGGGCTTACTCCCAATACTTGTGGCCTGCGCTGCTTATCATCGCTGGGGTATTTGTGATCATTCGCACCACAAAGAAAAAAGAATAACAAATGCCCTTCCAACCGATTGAGGGGGGCAATCGATTGAAAGGACAAAATCATAATAACACTTGAATTCAACTAGCAAGTGCAACTTTGAAAGCGTAAGAGAGGTAAGCTG
>CAZBCD010000102.1:0-8061 GCA_964490205.1 uncultured Pelolinea sp.
TAAACCTGATGAAGTCATTAATAATCTTGTTGCACTAAAAGTTTGAAACCACAATGGTAAAAACCTCCTCGGTATTTACATCTGTCAATGATGTAGAATACCATGCAGGGAAAGAAGACCCAGATTGTACAGGTTGTTCCGACTCACTTTCAGTTGGCGCTGTACCCTCATCTTCATTTTCGCTTACCTCTTGGGGAAGTTGCTCAACGACCAATTCTTGTTCTACAGCTATGTCTGAAGTACTACAGGCAGTTATTGCAAAAGCCGTAATCACTGATAGATTAGCTATCAAAAATAGTTTCTTCATTAATACCTCCATATTTAGGTCTATAGTAAGCTAAAACAGTTAGCGCTGTATTAATGATATATAAGATAAATTTTGTAAAATTTTGAAGCATTTCATTAATTTCTCGAAAAAATCTCCGGAAAATTTTCCGAGGATTTTTCATGCTTGGGATATTCTGTTTACTACAAACCGTAAATTTCACCAAACTTACTGTTAAGATATTTAATGAACGGTTCCGGAGTGATTCTTGAACCTGTGATCTTTTGGACAAGTTCTTGAGGTTCATATTTTGCTCCATGGATATGGACATTTTCACGCAGCCATGCCAGGATCGCATCAAACTCAGCATTCTCGATCTTCCCTTCTATATCCTTAATCTCTTCAGACATTTTTTCCCACAACTGCGCGGAAATCAGATTTCCCAATGCGTAAGTTGGGAAGTAGCCAAACCCGCCAAAAGACCAATGCACATCCTGCAAAATTCCCTCTGCATCATTGGGCGGGACGATCCCTAAATATTCTTTGAATTTTTGATTCCATGCGTCCGGGGCATCTTTCACAGCCAAACTACCTTCCATTAAAGCAATTTCTAATTCCAGCCTAAGCATTATATGCAGGTTATAAGTTGCCTCATCAGCTTCCACCCGAATCAAGGAGGGCTCAACCGCATTAATGCCGCGATAGAATTGCTCAATGCTGACATTCCCTAATTGACTGGGGAATGACTCCTGTAATCGAGGATAAAAATGGTTCCAAAATTGTTTTGATCTACCAATTAGGTTTTCCCACATACGAGATTGTGATTCATGCACTGCCATTGAAGCTCCATCTGCCAGAGGAGAACGATTTAAATCCTGAGCGACACCCATTTCGTAGAGCGCATGACCGCATTCATGGAAAGTTCCGAACATAGCAGTCGGTAAATAATTTTCCTTTACACGGGTGGTAATCCGAACATCATTGATCCCAAAGCTGGTAGTGAATGGATGAACAGATTTATCCTGGCGCCCATGTTTCCAATCATAACCAAACAATGTGATTACTTCCTCTCCAAAATTCCATTGATTCTTTTCTGGAAAATCTAAGTAGAGGAAAGATCGGTCAACCTTTTCTTTTTCACTAATTGCCTTGATCAATTCAACCTGCTTTGGACGAAGAACATTAAATATCTCTTGGACTTCACTGGTTTTCATTCCAGGTTCAAAATCATCTAGAAGCGGATCATATACATGGTCCCAGGGCTAAAAGAAATCAGCATATTCCCGCCTGAGCTCAACAAGGCGTTCAAGATTTGGCTGGAACATGGCAAAGTCAGATGCGTCTTTTGCCTTCTCCCAAACAGATTGAGCCACGGTCGATTCGCGAGCGAATTTTGTCACATATTCAGTTGGTACTTTGGTTTGCTTGTCGAAATTTCGCTTTGCCACCTTAACCAACCGCGCATCATCAGAATCAGGATCCAACCCTTTTGCATATTCAGTCAAATCATTAAGCAATCGTCCCAACTCATCTGATGTGGATTTTATGTGTTTTATCTTCTCTATTGTTGCTATCTGCCCTCCGCGATCAACTGCAGCACCCTCAGGCATATTGACCAATTGGTCCCATCCTAAAACAGCACTGGCTGCACGCAGGTCTGCAAGTTCTGCTAATTTTTCCTTCAATAATTTCATCTTTTCTTTCATAACGTTCTCCCTAGATTCCTAAACAACCTTCCAATGTAATTCCTCTCCCTTTAATACCGCCAACACTTCTGTTGAAATATCAATGGATGCTTGTTTCTGAGCATCTGCCGTTTGGCCGCCGATATGTGGAGTAGCAATTACTTTAGGATGGTTGATTAATTCCTGATTTGTGGGTGGTTCACTCACATAGACATCCAGCGCAGCGCCTGCTACTTTACCCGAGTTCAATCCGTCTAATAACGCATTCTCATTAATAATGCCTCCGCGGGCAGCACAAATTATGAAGACACCATCCTTCATTTTCGAAATTGCTTCGTCATCTATAAGGTTCCTGGTTGTTTCCGTTAGTGGAGTATGAATTGTTATGAAATCTGATTTTTTTATCACCTCATCAAACGGCAGGAGTTCTCCTCCATCAACCAGCGTTGTTTCTGGAGTTAGGAAAAGGTCAAATGCATTAATCCGCATGCCGGCAGAAACGGCTATCTTTCCTACTGTAGAGCCAATTCGCCCATAACCGATGATACCGAGGGATTTCTTATCTAATTCAACTCCCACGAGTTCTTTTTTGAGCCATTCCCCATTTTTCATTCCTGTATCAGCCCGAGGAATTTCTCTGGCAATAGAAAATATTAACCCTATTGTCAGTTCTGCTACTGACGTAGTTGTTGCCCCGGGAGCATTAACAACTGTTATCCCATTTTCTTTGGCTGCTTGCAGGTCAATATTATCGACTCCGACTCCACAGCGGCCTACGACCTTTAGATTTTTTGCTTGCTTAATTACCTTTTCCGTTATCTTTGTCCGACCTCTGACTATTACCGCATCGTAATCGCTGATCTCCGATAATAATTTTTCGGCAGTTATACCTTTCCGATCATCTATTTCACCTACTGGATTAAGTATTTCCTTGCCTGCTGACTGTAAACCATCTGTAAGTAATATTCGCCAAGAACTCATTTCAAGTACCTCCTTAAAAATGAATAAATTAATTCTAAATGAATTATGTTTTATTATTGAGTGTCCAATTGTCTCATTTCTTTCACCGTTTGACACATGCGCTCGTAATATTTGTAAAAAACAATAAATATAACGTTATTATTGCTGTTTTCTACTCATATCTGAGCGCTTCAACCGGTTCTAAATTCGCAGCACGGTTTGCTGGATAGATCCCAAAAAACAAACCCACCGCTGTAGAAAAGACTGTTGCTAAAAGAACTGCATTCAACCCCACCGCAGGAGAGAACGGAGTACCACTCGCTGCTGCTATTCTGCCCACAACCGCTGAGATGATCCATCCAGATATAATACCGATAATACCGCCGAATAAGCTCAACATAATAGATTCTGTGAGGAACTGAATCAGGATATCAGCCTTCTTAGCACCAACGGCTTTCCGAAGCCCTATTTCTTTCGTTCGTTCAGTAACAGACACCAGCATAATATTCATAATTCCAATGCCACCAACCAGGAGAGAAATCGCCGCAATACCACCTAAGAAAATTGTGAATACATTCGTAATGGTTCCAGCGAGGGAGAGAAAATCCTCTTGTGTGAAGATTGTAAAATCATCGGCACCCAATTCAGTTCGGTGTCGGGTTCGTAAAATCTGAGCAACCTCCTCATAAACTAAAGGAACTGAGCTCGCATCAATTGCCTGTACAAACACCACATCCACGTGGTCCCGCTCCCGATTTAATAAGCGAACTCTTGCCGTTGTGATAGGAACCAGAACCACGTTATCCTGGCTTCCGAATGAACCGCCGCCTTTTGCTTCAAGGACACCTATAACGCGGAATGGCTGCCCATCAATTCGGATAGTTTCACCTGTCAAGAATTCTCTTCTTCCGAATAGTTTATCCGCAACTTCCGGACCAAGCAGGGCAACAGATGCACGTCCATTCACATTATCATTTGTGATGAAATCGCCTTCTATCAGATCATAATTCCGTACATTTTCAAATTCCGGTGTGACACCCCTTAGTTCAACTGTCGTAGATTCTCCTTCGTAAACAACACCGATATTTCCAGTAATAGCTGGCGCAATGTCCTCGATATGCGGTGCTTGAAATACATCAGAAAATGCCGAAACATCATCCATAGTTAATGGCTGTTCGTTTCGGATATCTTGCTGTAAATTTCCCTGGAATACAAATAATAGGTTTGTACCGATTCCGCTGATCGAACCGATAATCGTATCCTGGGCGCCTGCACCAACTGCCAGCATCGCGATTACGGATGCCACACCAATCACAATTCCAAGGATAGTCAATGCAGCCCGCAGTTTATTTGCAGATAGACTCTCCAACGCTTCTCTAATAGATTGTGTGATATTCATTTCTTTTTCTTTCCTTTCACCAATCCATCATAAAGCTCTATAACTCTTCTTGTTTGTTTTGCGATCTTTGGGTCGTGTGTGACAACAATTAAAGTCGTCCCAAATTCCTTATTCAGATTAAGCAGAAGATCCATTATCTCTCTCCCAGACTTAGAGTCAAGATTGCCAGTCGGCTCATCTGCTAAAATCATTGATGGGTTATTAATAATAGCGCGCGCCATCGCTACCCTTTGCTGCTCACCTCCCGATAGTTCAGTCGGTTTATGGTTCAACCGATCTCCTAAACCAACTGATTCTAAAGCCTTAACAACCTTCTCCCGCCTTCCCTCAGTAATTCCCGCGTAGCGAAGAGGTAATTCAACATTAATCAATGCCGATGAACGTGATAGTAAATTAAAATTCTGAAAAACAAATCCCACCTTTTTATTCCGGACACTCGCCAGTTGGTCATCGGTCATATTTGATACCTGTTGGCCATCCAGATAATATACCCCTGATGTTGGACGATCCAAGCAGCCAATGATATTCATTAACGTAGATTTTCCAGAACCTGATGGTCCCATAATGGACACGACCTCTCCGCGTCCAATCTTTATAGATACACCGCTCAAAGCATTTACTTTAACTTCCCCCATTTGGTAAACCTTTGTGATCTCCTTAGCGAGGATTACATTATCTTTTTTTCCCATCCTCTACCTCACAAATGCAGGAGGTCCCCCATTAGTCGCGAACTCCATTGGAGGATTTAATACGATCAGGTCACCTTCCTCAATATCCCCGGCAACGACCTCAGAATAAATATCAGAAGAAGAGCCAAATTCAACTTCGAGCTCTTGTATTTCTCCATCCTTCAAAACATATACTATACGCTGCCCTTCTTTAAGCCTTACTGCCCGATTGGGGACTGATAATACATTTTTTATCTCACTAACAATAATATTCACGGCTGCAGTCATTCCAGAGCGAACTTGCACAGTAGGGTCAATTATTTGCAAGGTCACCAGAAAATCAACACCACCTCCGTTATCATTTCCAACCGAGGACACTTCCACCACTTTCCCGGCAAAAGTTTCTCCGATGATTGCGTCAAACGTAAGATCTGCTTTTTGCCCAACTGTGATTCGATTTATATCTACTTCAGATATCTCTACTTCCACAAACAGTTCTGAAATATCATCAATTCGGAAAGCACTGCTGCCGGTAGTTATTTCATCGCCCACCTTTGGAAATGCCTTGGTAACGGTTCCACCAAATGGAGCTTCAATTTCCCCGAGTGATACAGTCGCTTCTGCGGCAGCGACTTTTGCTTCAGCAGCACTGATATCATCCGCATTGGGCCCATCTTTCACACGCTCCCATTCTCTTTGCGCATCTTCTAATTGTGCCAAGGCAACATGATAATCCGCGAAATCTTCCGCGACTTGTTGATCATAGGATTTTCCGAGAACGTAATTCAGTGTCCGGAAAGCTTTGTCACGCACTTGCTTATCTTTATCCAAAGATTCTTTAGCTTCTAATTTCTGCTGATCAGTATCATCGAAACTTGCTAAATTATCATAAGCAAGTTGCGATACTTTGTATTTCTCTTCTGCGTTTAAGAAATCGGATCGAGCTGTCGATATACTTTCATCACTTGCATCATTGTAGTTCCACTCATCCCGATCATCTTCCTCATCTCTCAGCTTTTGTTCTGCTTCTAGTAGGTCTGTATATGCCAATGCGCTTTCTGTATTTGAATTGACAAAATCTTCCAGCGCGCGCTTCGCGGAAACAAGATCAGCTTGCGCGAGAATCACTGATTGCGGCAATGTATTGTCCGCTAATTCAGCTAATACATCACCCGGTTCGACTATATCATTTACTACAGCATATACAATTTCTACGCGTCCGGTTGTCTCCCAATTCAGTTCTGCTGATTGATTCGGCTCAACAATTCCAGTAGCGCCAACAATCGCGATCAAATCACCTCGTTCGATAATCACGGTTTGAAAATCGCTATTAATATCATTTCTCGAATTTAGAACATTAAACAACAAGATTATCATTACTAATAATAAAAACACTCCGCCTATTGCAAGATAAGGACGTTTTTTAAATAAAACAATGAGCATATTCAGAAAACTTGTTTTGGGTGCTTCATCGGCAGCAGTATTTCTTCCCTTTTTCTTAACCATTAATACCTCGAATCTCTCAGGTAATATATTTTAGTGAAACTTGGATTTATTGCTAAATGTTATCAGTGGTCAGATAAGCAAACACCGCAGTGGTAGTTTCATTCAGCATTTGTTCACATGTGTATTCCGCTGGCTTTTTGCCGCACTGGTGAAGGATCAATGGCGCATTCATGATCGCCATCACTGTTACTGCAGCAAGTTTCGGGTCACGCGCGATGAACTCCCTTTTCTTCATGCCGAGTTCAAGCAATTGTGAGATATTCTTCAAACTTGGTTCCAAATGACGATAAGAATGAGTCTTATCTTCCCCTTCCCCTTCTTCCTTTGAAGTCAGCCAGAATAAGCGGTAGATCTTCGGATGATCATGTGCGGTTCTTGCATAACCTCTTAAAACAACCTTGAGAACTTCAATAACTGGTTCTAATCGTGCTTTCTCCAATAATCCCTCAAATTGCCGATCTATTTCTGTTTTCTGACGGTCAATGAGTGCATTCATTAGCTCATCGCGGTTTTCAAAATATGTATAGAAAACCATATGCGAAACACCTATTTTTTCGGCAATCATTCGGATGCTAACTTTTTCAGGGCTTACCTCATCTAACAATTCAATAACTGCATCCATCATCTTATTGCGCATTGATTTAATTTTTTCCGGTGAATTTTTTGGCCTGGCCATTTTTCATCCTTTTCTAAATTATTTATTCCTACGTATAATTTATACGATTTTTATCCCTTCTTGTCAATACTATATTCTATGTGCGATTTATTAACATTTTTCTCTTTTCATTAAACGCCAAGATATAATTTCCTAGAAATGCGAAAAGAAAAATTTGTTAAAATATTCCGTCTTACCATTTCGGTAATGATTCTTGTTTTGGTAGTCACAACCAGCACCTGGTATCCAACCAATTCTTTTGATAGCATCCGCTTATTCACCAGGTCATTCGAATTTGATTACATTGGCTGGGAGCTTGATGCTGGATGGGAAAAAATATCACTTCTCAGTTTAGGACCAACGTATCATCTAAATAATTTCCAGCAGCGAAAAATAGTTAATGATTATTTCAAACTTCTGAGTTCATCAAACGGATTACAGCGAAGGATTACAGAAATCTATAGCGATCCACAAGTTTCCTCACCAAAAAAAGAGGCTTTGCGATTCGAAAATGAATTGGAGAAAGCAGCTCACTTATTAGATCTGCAAAAGCATATTGCTGAGTCTGTCCTCCAATATCAAATAGGTAAAACACTTAATACACTTGGAATTACAGATATCGGAACGCCATTTCCACCCCTTCTTTTCCAAACGACAAAGCTACCCAAGCAATTAATTGTTTCACCTCGAGATGTCATCATTCAAGAAAAAAGTGTTTCGCTAAATGCGGACTTAGCAGTCAATGAAATTATCAAATTAGAAAATGATGTGGAAGAAAATCTAAATTATTCGGCATTGGTTGTTCCGATTGGGGGTGTTGGCACTTACCCGTCAATGGTTATAAATACAATGGATTTAAAGCATCTAATTGAATCTGTCGCACACGAATGGATTCATAATTATTTATTTTTGCGTCCATTAGG
>CAZBCD010000103.1:0-8056 GCA_964490205.1 uncultured Pelolinea sp.
TGCAATGACATGGGGCCCGTGGGCTTTCAGTGATTCATCTGCTTATATAACCGCAGCAAGAAATATTGCCTCTGGTAATGGGTTTGTTATTCTTCAATCAACGGGCGGAGTAAAACCTTTAACAGAATTCCCCCCGTTCTTCCCTGTGCTATTAAGCGTTTTCAACGGAAATGATCTTGATTATATAAACACGATCCGTTGGTTCAATATATTTCTGTTTTTTTCCTCAATCTTTCTATTCTCGCAAACCCTTTATGTTGCAACGCGCAAACATTTTCTATCTATAATCGCCACATTACTTTTCATTTCATCTCCTCAAATTGTTACAACATACACAAGCGCAATGTCTGAACCACTTTTCTTGTTCCTTTCACTATTTTCATTATTTTTACTTCTACTTATTTTTCAAAAAGATACGAAAATCTTACGAATATCTTTTTTTGTTGTTTCTTCGCTTCTACCTATCACTCGATATGCAGGCATCTTATTTGTCGGCATTTTTGGAATCGGTTTATTTGCTGGTTCACGAAAAGCCCCATTATTTATAAGGGTCAAAAATGCAATTCTTTACTATCTAACAGCTTTCCTTCCTGTTGGATTGTGGGGGTTATCATTTTTATATAAATTTAATATCTACGGCGGCAAACGTTTTTCATTAAGTATTGCTATATTTCATCATATTACAAGAAGTATTATTGAAGAATTGTTGATCATTAAATTATGGATTCCATATGTTGAACTATACCTGGATACATTTACTGAAGCCCTTATCATTTCAATTGTTTCAATCTTTATTATTTCTCTTATTGGATGGACAATCAAGCAATTTATATTTTCAAACATTGTGAACGAATCAAACAAAATAGATTTTTACTTTCTCATAATTCTGCTATTTCTTGGATATGTATTTTTCATTGGCTTTACACATTCGATTACAATCCCTCAAATCGATATCGTTGATCGCATGATGATACCAATTTACCCTCTTTGGATATTAATTATTTTTCTTTCGCTAGATATTCTAATCAGAAAAATTGAGCATAAAAGTTTCCTAACAACTTTTATTATTGCTTTTTCAATCATCGGCATAAGATATAACACTTTGCTCACAAACTCGTACATAAGAGCCATGAGTGCTAATGGTTATGGTTTTACTTCACGAGCATATCAACAATCTGGATTAATTGATGAGCTCCGGAAAATCCCTGAGAATCGTGAAATGATATCAAATTTATCTGGGTTCGTTCTATTCTATACTAACCGATACCCAATACAAGTAGATAATTTTCCAAATTACTCTTTTGGCTTAGGAAACTCGTATGGAGAAGAATCTTTTCGAGATAATCATGGTGCTTTGATAATTTTATTTTCGGATTTTTCTAATTACTATGGGGAAGATTCGGAAAACTTACTTTTATCCTTAACAAACACCCTCAATGCCAAGTATGTTGACAATGAGGGTGGGATTTATTTTTATCAATAAATTATTTATTCTACCGTAACAGATTTTGCCAGGTTTCTTGGTTGATCTACATCAAGCCCCCGCATTGCAGCAATATGATACGCTAGAATTTGCAAGGGAATTACTGTTAATATTGGGTTAACCATCCATGGCGCTTCGGGTATCCATAAGATTTCATCCGCGATATCTGAAACCTTATCATCTCCATCAGTAGCAACGATGATCATCTTTCCACCTCGAGCCTTTGCCTGCTCCACCTGGTTGAGCATTTTTTCATACCATTTATCTTTTGGCATGATAGCTAAGACTGGCATTCTCTTATCAATCAATGCTATCGGTCCATGCTTCATTTCACCAGCTGGATATGCTTCAGCATGAATGTATGAAATCTCCTTTAATTTCAAAGCACCTTCATACGCGATTGGCATATTAATCCCTCGTCCTAAATATAGGACATGCTCATAATCTTTTAGATTATTAGCCACTTGAAGCACATCATCTTCTCTATTCAAGCAAGTTGAAACGAGATCGGGAACTTTACTAATATCGCCAATCAAGCCTCTCCTTTGCTTTACGCTAAGCAAGCCCTTCATGTCAGCGAGCATTACGGCTAAGAGATATAAATCAATCAAAGGGGCAGTAAATGCTTTTGTTGATGCAACGCCAATTTCAGGACCAACCCGCATCGAAATAAAACCATCTGCTAACCGCATTGCCTGAGATCCGATTGCATTTACGATGGACCACACCACTGCGCCCTTATTTCTTGCCTCTTCCATCGCGGCAAGTGTATCGGCAGTTTCCCCTGATTGGCTGATCACGAGTACAACGGTATTTTTGTTTATTATTGGATCTCTATAGCGAAATTCGGAGGCAATATCAACCTCTACAGGTATCTTTGCAATTTCTTCGATCAGATATTTTCCCACCATTCCAGCATGATTAGCGGTACCACACGCAACTATCTTTATGTTGTTGATCTTTTGTACATAACTCTTATCAACATTCAATTTTGGAAGAATAATCATTTCATGATTGAAATCTATTCTTCCTGCTAAAGTGTCAGTTGTGGACCTTACTTGTTCGTGAATTTCTTTCTGCATGAAATGGCGGTAATTACCTTTTACAGCTGAAACAGGGTCCCAGCTTATTGTCTCAACTTTATGTGTTATGGAATCTCCCTCCAATGTGGTGACACGTACATCATTCCTTGTTATTACAGCCATTTGCTCTGAATCAAGAAAAACCATTTTATTTGTGTGAGATAGTATCGCTGGAATATCAGAAGCAATATAATTTTCTCCCTCACCCAATCCAATTACGACTCCCCCTGCATTGCCTATTCTTGCCGCAATTATTTTTTCCGGATCAGTTGTTGAAATGGCAACAATTCCATGGGCTCCTCTTATTCGTTCAAGTGTTTTTCGTACTGATTCTTCTAATGAAAAGCCAGTATCTAAATTCTTCTCGATCAAATGAACAATTGTCTCTGTATCTGTATCTGAAATAAACTGCACTCCTTCATCCTGAAGTTCTTTTTTTATTTCAATGTAATTTTCAACAATACCGTTATGAACAAGCGCAACTTTTCCGTTGTACCCAATATGCGGATGGGCATTTTTTTTGTTTGGTTCCCCATGTGTCGCCCATCTAGTATGACCTATGCCCGGACTGCCGGTAATGGGTTGATCTTTGACTAGATTTAATAATCGAGAAATTTTCCCTGAGCCCCTCCTTACTTCAATTTTATTGTTCTCAATAACTGCGATTCCTGCGGAATCATAACCACGGTATTCTAATTTTTCTAACCCCTCCAAAATGATTGGGGTTGCGTTCCGATCGCCAATATATCCTACTATGCCGCACATTTATACCTCCAAGTGTATTGATTCACAAGAAAACATAGCCATTACAAAAAATGGCTTTATTTGCTTCGTGAGTTTTTAGAAAAGGTCAGGAATTTTCACCTGGAGGGCATCCGCCGAACTCTCGATTTTCCTGATTAATTGCTGCAATCAGTTAACTCTGCTCTGCAGTAGAGAACCCTCTCCTCGTCATTTTGTATCTTTTATACAAAATCAGGCGCTACCTTTTCGATAATATTTGCCGAATTATACATTAATTTTGTTGAACTTGACTTAATGCAAATTGCCCAATAAAATTTATTTACAATTTGATATCAATTAGGAAGAGATTAAACTAATCGGCACCGAAGGTGCAAACTATCTGGAATGAAGAAAGATACTTTTATATAAAATGGGCCCATTGTTTGAATTGCCCAGGAATTGCATTTTGACGCCAAAGGGGCAAACTTGATTGACTGAATCTCTCGGGATGAAGACCGGGCAGGCGAACCAGTATATTTATCCGCCCAGTACTATTAAATCGAAAAAGGAGAAAAATGAATACACCCAAGGGCTATAAATTTAACAAAACAGATGAGTGGGTACAAGTTGATGGAAAGACAGCAATAATTGGTATATCAGATTTTGCGCAGGATCAACTTTCTGATATCGTGTATATTGAATTCAACAAAGAAGCAGGAGAATCTATTGAGAAAGGTAAAATTTTAGCTACAATTGAATCAGTAAAAGCTGCTGCCGATGTAAATAGTCCAATCAGTGGTAAGGTTCTTGAAGTAAATGAAAGTCTTTCAGATACACCGGAAATATTGAATGAAGACCCCTATGAAAACGGATGGTTATTTAAGGTTGAAATTAACAATCTTTCAGAAATAGATGAGCTTTTGGATGCTAAAGGATATGATGAGTTTTGTGAAAGTAGGCGTTAATGTTCATTCCGCATACTGACAGAGAACGTCAGGCAATGCTAAAAACGATTGGAAAAGATTCGATAAAAGATCTCTTCGCGGATATACCTGAATCGAAAAGATTTCCTATCCTAGATCTACCTGAAGGCATTTCGGAAATGGAAGCTTATAAACAGATGGGCATGCTCGCATATGCGAACAATTCCTGCGAAGAGATGATTAGCTTTCTGGGAGCTGGGGCTTATCATCATTACATCCCTGCCGCGGTGGATCTTTTACTCCAACGCGGTGATTTTTTTACGGCTTATACACCATATCAACCTGAAATTTCTCAAGGAACGTTACAGGCAATCTTTGAATTTCAATCTTTAATCACAAATCTGACTGGCATGGAAGTCAGCAATGCCTCTCATTATGATGGTGCTACGGCGGCTGCCGAAACATGTATATCCGCATACTATCATTTTCGAAAAAAACGTGTGAATATCATACTTTCTCCCTTCATCCACCCTCATTATCTAGAAACAATCAAAACATATCTTCAAGCAATAAGAGAAATTGAAATCCGTATACCAGATATTTCAAAACCTGTAGATTTTAAAGATTCAATTAAACAATTAGTAGATAATAAAACTGCGTTGGTTATGGTGCAATATCCTGATTTTTTAGGAAATATATTGGACTACTCAGCAGTTTCTTCTTTTACACATAAAAACGGCGCTTTGTTTGCAATTATAGTTTATCCAATGGCGTTGGGCTTACTAAAATCACCGGCAGATATGAATGCTGACTTTATCGTTGGAGAAGGACAATCCCTTGGGTTACCTTTAAATTTTGGCGGTCCATATTTGGGGTTTTTCACTACACGCAAGGAATTAATCCGAAAAATTTCAGGCAGGATCGTGGGTCAAACAGAGGATGAAGAAGGAAAACGTGGTTATGTTCTAACCCTTACAGCGAGGGAACAACATATTCGGCGCGGAAAAGCTACATCCAATATTTGCACAAATCAAGGATTAAATGCACTTGCTGTTTCAATTTATTTGGGTTTGTTGGGGAAACAAGGGTTAAAAGAAGTAGCATATCAGTGCTACCAAAAAGCGCATTATACTGCTTCCCAAATTGAGGGGATAAAAGGTTTCAAAGTACTTAATGAACAACCTTTCTTTAATGAATTCGTAATCCAGTGTCCGTCTGATGTTAAGGAAATACAGAATAACCTTTTAGAAATAGGTATTATTGCTGGCTACAATCTAGAATCTGATTATAGTGCTAGAAAAAATCAATTGCTTATTGCCGTTACAGAGCAAAACTCAAGAGAAGACATTGACTTCTTCGCGAATTCTCTTCGGGAGGTAACCAGTGTCTGAGCCAACCGTATACGAACTGTCTTCAGAAGGAAGATTCGGCATCACGTTTCCATCTTTAGATGTACCAGAGACCAAATTACCCAATAATTTCCTGCGGGAGAATGTTCCTCTTCCGGAACTTTCAGAATTGGACGTAATTCGCCACTTCACAAATTTATCCCGTTTGAACTACTCAATTGATGGTGGTTTTTATCCATTGGGTTCGTGTACTATGAAATACAACCCTCGCATTAATGAAGTTGTAGCACGCATTCATGGTTTTACACATACCCACCCATTTCAACCGATAGAGACAATCCAGGGCAATTTAGCAGTGATGTATATATTTCAGGAATGGTTAAAAGAAATCACTGGATTTGATGCAGCCTCACTCCAACCGGCTGCAGGTGCACATGGTGAATTTGTTGGCGGTTTGATGATAAACGCATACCATAAATCCAGGAATGACAATCAACGTAAAAAAATACTAATTCCAGATTCAGCACATGGAACAAATCCTGCGACTTCAAATATGTCGGGGTTTGAAATAGTAAATATTCCCACAGATGATCGAGGAAATATAAATGTAAGTGCTTTAAATGAAGCGTGTGATAAATCAACTGCTGGCCTTATGCTTACTAATCCAAACACGTTGGGATTATTTGAAGAAAATGTTTTGGAAATTATTGATATTATCCATGAAGCTGGCGGCCTTGTTTATGGAGACGGGGCAAATCTAAATGCCCTTTTAGGCATTGTCAAACCTGGTGAACTTGGTTTTGATATCATGCACATCAATCTTCATAAAACGTTTTCTACACCACATGGGGGTGGTGGCCCAGGGTCCGGACCAGTTGTTGTAGCAAACCATTTGGTGGATTTCTTACCTGAACCCATTGTTGGTATTATTGAAGAAGGGAATAATAAAATTCCGCCTTTGTACGGTTTCATTTACCCAAAGAATTCTATCGGTAGAATGAAAACATTTCATGGGCATTTTAGTATTATCGTGCGAGCTTTAACTTACATATTGATGCAAGGGAAAGACGGGCTTCGAGAAGTTTCGGATCATGCAGTATTGAACGCAAATTACCTCATGGCACTTCTAAAAGAAGATTACACACTACCTTTCGATCGTATATGCATGCATGAATTTGTCCTTGAAGGAGTTTGGAAAGATGCACAAGGAGTGCACGCTTTGGACGTAGCCAAGAGACTAATGGATTATGGCTTCCACCCACCCACAAATTATTTTCCATTGAACGTGAATGAAGCGTTGATGATTGAGCCAACTGAAACCGAGAATAAGCAAACCTTAGATCATTTTGCTGATGCAATGCTTGCTATCGCTAAAGAAGCGCGTGAATCACCAGAACTTTTAACAACAGCTCCTCACAACACACCTGTCAAACGATTGGACGAAGTAAAAGCCGCCAAAGATCTTGTTCTGTGTTGCTCGCTTCCTGACAAAAATGGGTAGTGAATATCCGCTGGGTTCAATAAACTCAGCAGATTCCCTTATTCCTTTTTTATATACTTATCGAGTTTATTAAGGACTTTATCTAATTTTTCAATATCTTTTCCGCCCGCTTGGGCTAATTGTGGGCGACCTCCACCGCTGCCGCCTATATCTTTTGCAATACTCTTGGCGATTTTCCCTGCGTGAAACCCTTTTCTTGTGAGTTCGTCTGACACCGCAACAATTAATTGTATTTTGTCATTATCTACAATGTTGGAAAGTACTGCTATTCCACCTGAAAATTCTTTTCGGAACTCATCCGCTATTTCCCGCATAATACTAAGCGATGAATCGTTAAATTGCATTTTGAGAGTGGGAATTTTACCTATTGTGTATATTTTTTCTTTGGCTTTTTGGTAATTATTTAGGGCTTGTGCTTTAGACAATTTAGCATTTCGATCTAACAAACTTTGCTTTTCATTCAGTAGCTTATTTACAGATGAATGTAGATCATCAATTGAACATTCCAATTCATTCGCGGTTTCTTTTATGTTTAATAACCTTTCATGAATTAATTCATAAGCTTTCCGGCCAGTTACTGCTTCTATGCGTCTAATGCCTGCTGCAGCACTTCCTTCGCTCGTAATGATAAAAGTGCCAATATCGCTTGTCTCAGAAACATGCGTTCCACCACAGAGCTCATAAGAATATGGCGTGCCTTCGCCAATCGCAATTGTTCGTACGTCTTCACTATATTTCTCGCCAAATAGCGCTGTTGCCCCTTCCTTCAGAGCTTGATCAAGTTTCTTATGTGAAATTAGGAGAATTGAATTCTCTAAGATAGAGTTATTAACTTGCTTTTCGATTTCTTCTAGCTGAACGGATGTTATTGGATCAGGATGGGTAAAATCAAACCGCAACCGATCTGGTGCAACCAAAGAACCAGCCTGTCGAACATGTTCACCGAGAATATTTCTTAATTTCGCCTGCAACAAATGTGTGGCAGTATGATTGCG
>CAZBCD010000104.1:0-7989 GCA_964490205.1 uncultured Pelolinea sp.
AGTCGTCTTTATACTAAACATATCACTGAGGTAAATGTTCGTACTTTCCACTCGCTTGGAATGGAAATCATTCGAAGTGAACTTCGTTGGCAGTTCCAAGGGAAAAACGAGAAGAGAATAACAAGAAATTTGCTGAGAAACTCAGTAGAGGAATATATTAAACTCCCACGGAAAAGGAATAAAGACCCTCTTGGTAATTTCCTGGACGCGTTACGCAGGGCAAAGATGGAACTGCCTCCTCTCGAGCAAATGGAGGTTGAGATAGAAGACAAAGTAATTCCCTTTGAAGGTATTTTCATGTCATATCTTAAAAATCAAACAAGGAATAATTTCTTTAATTTTGATGACATGATTTATCTGGCTGTAAGAACCCTGCTTGATAATGATGAGGTTCGTCATGAAATACAGATGCAATATGAATTTATCCTTGTAGATGAATACCAGGATTTAAACAAAGCCCAACTGCTATTTCTTCAGATTTTATCCCTTCCACAAAACAACGTTTTTGTAGTTGGTGATGACGACCAGATGATATATGGTTGGCGTGGTGCTGAAATCAGACATATAGTTGATTTTCATAAACGATTCTCTATTATCCAAGATTGTGTTCTATCAACTAATTACCGCTCTAGTAAAAGTATTGTTCGACATTCAAGATGGTTAATTGATAATAACCACGATAGAGTATCGAAAAATATTCATGCTAAAGAAGGTGCTGAAGAAGGTCTCTTTGAAATTCATTCGAATAATAATCTTTGGGAGCAAGCAAAATTTGCTGCGGATTGGATTAATAAGCTCAAAGATGAACAAAACTTAAAATGGAAGGATTTTACAGTTCTGTTTAGGTACAATGCCTATGAATTTCTTATTGCAATGGCTTTGGATAAGCTCAATATTCCTTATTCACCTGTTGATAATTTAAGACTGTTTCAATCTAAAGTAGGAAAAGATATTTTTGCATATTTATCCGTGATAATTTTCCCAGATGATGCCAAGCAGGAAGATTTTGCCAGGATTTTGTCTCGACCAAATAAATATTTGAAGAACGAAATCATTGCATCTGTAAGTAATTGGCTTGAATTACTAAATTTGCCTCATCAAGCTGATTTAAGGCAGTGGGAAATAGAAAAACTAAGAACCTTTATCGCTCGTATAGGAATTCTTCAAGTAAAGGCAAAATCTGGAATAAAACCGAGCGAAATGATTTCAGCCATTTCAGAAGAATTTGCGCTCGGAGAGTTTTATTTAGACCAAAGCAAGAATAATAAAGATTTAGATTCTGCAAGCGATGATATGTTATTGGATATTATTCAGTCTATTTCGCAAAATTACAAGGATATTACTTCTTTTTTCCAATTGATTGACAAATCAATTTCAGATGGAACTGATATTGAAAATGATGAACCTAATCATCGTGACGAAGTATCAATGAGCACAATTCATAAAGCAAAGGGGAAAGAATATGAAAATGCAGTACTTCTAAATCTTAGCCAGGAAAAACACAAGAAAACTGATTCTGATGTTGAAGAAGAGCGACGCGTTGCTTATGTTGGTGTTACAAGAGCCAAGAAAAGACTTCTTGTAACCTTTATGACTTCACAACCATCAGTTTTCATAAAAGAAATGGCGTTAAACCCTGCTTTTAGGAGGAGGACTATCAATTCATTGCGAGCAGATAAATCTAAATTGAAAATTGAAATTGCAAAATTCGATAGTGAATTAAAAATATTGAATTATAAGAAAAAAGAGTTATTAACAAGATTCCCAGAATTAGAGGGAGAAGAGGTTAAATTACCAACATCCTCCAATTTATGGAATAGAGTAAAACTCTGGGTATATGAGAAGCGATTAGCATCTGCTTTCAAAAAATTCAATAGCCTAGAAGAAGATATTATTGCTATGAAAAAGTACCAACTCACTCCACGTAGAGAAAAATACAATCAAATCCATACTGAAATTGTTTTTAGAGAAATATTAGGTAAATAAATATTGGATGGTATTCTTGTAAAAACCCCTTAAAAACTTCAAATCTCTTATCAATCCCCCTATTATTTAACGATTGACAAGGGTTTTGGCTAATGAATCATTATCCAAATTTTCCAAATTAAGGAAATAGTTTCCTTTTTTCAATTGATAATTTATTATTTTATTTAAATATAGAAATGAAAGTTGGAATATTGGAATGTTTTGAAGAAAAAACCCAATTTCCTTGTTTATTAGAAGTAAAAGAAAATAGTACATATGATCAATTAGCAGATAGATTTTACTCAAAAAAAAAGGATGCATTATAATTTTTCGCCTTTAGGGTGGCTGACGGGGGTTGAACCCGCAACATCCTGTTCCACAGACAGGTGCTCTGCCATTGAGCTACAGCCACCATATGGTGGTGATTTTAACACGCAATCAATTACCCGGCAAGCAGCCCCTTTATATGATTGATTATCCCATTCATTGGGACACTCGATTGTTCTCGTGTCCGTAAATCTTTTACCTGTACAATTCCCTGCTCTTTTTCTTCCGGGCCAATAACGATCGCGAATTGTACGGCGCACCGGTCAGCATATTTTATTTGTTTACCAATTTTTACAACTTCAGGGTATGTCTGCACTGAAAAGCCCGCTTTTCGTAAAGCTACAGCTGTGGAAAGGCTGATGGGTATTAATTCTTTATCAAAGATTGTTACAAGGATCTGCGTTGGATCTACTTGCAGGTCTGGTAATAATCCATATTGTTCTAATATGATCGGAAGGACGACATCTCCCATCGCAAAACCAACACCGGTCAGTGGTTCCCCGCCAATATCTTTTACGAGATCATCATACCGCCCCCCACCCAGGATGGCACGTGTGCTCTTGCCAATATCACGTGCTTCAAAAACAACTCCCGTGTAATAATCTAGACCTCGAACTATCTTCGGATCAAATTGCACATATTCCTGAACATCTAAATTTTCCAATGCAGTGAATATTTCTAGAAGTTCAGCTGACTCCTTATAGAGATCTTTATTCCCAAGAATCTTTACTAAACCATTGAATTGTTCTTCCGATAAACCATTATCGATCGCGTATGCCTTCCAAGTCGTGTGATCCATTTTATCTTGTCGATCAATAATGTTCAAAGCTTTCTTCTTTAATGAAGCATCGATACCAAGTTCCGATAATTTATGATCCATCAGCCGACGATCATTAATCAGTACCTTTACATTTTCTGGAGATAATCCTCTTTGTTTGAAAAATTCAGCACAAATTGCAATTAATTCTGCATCTGCTTCGGGTGATTTGGAGCCAATTAGATCAATATTCCATTGGAAGAATTCTCGTGTTCGCCCCTTTTGGGGTTTTTCATATCGCCAAAAAGGTCCAAATGACCACCAACGCAGCGGGTATATTAATTGATGCTGTTTTTGAGCAACCATTCTCGCCAGGCTGGGAGTTAATTCGGGCCGCAGGGTGATAAGGTTCCCACCCCGATCCGGGAAAACAAATGACTGTTCTTTAACTAATTCTTCCCCTGATTTCGCAGCATAAAGATCAATTGGCTCCAGGTAAGGACCGTCCCATTCTGAATATCCATGTGATTCAGAAACCTGTCGGATGTTCTCATATAGCCAATTTCGAATTGCCATTTCTGGCGGATAAAATTCACGTGTGCCCTTCACAGGCTGAATGATGTTTTTCATATTTACTCTTTCAGGTGGTCAAAAAATTTTAACATAAAATTGTTACAAAATTTCATAGACACTTAGATAAAATTCTAAATATTATGAATATTGAAGAATTAATCCAAATCAATGATAAAAAATACCGGCAAAATATAGCGATCTAACCTGCAAGAAAAAGGGAGGCTTCTTTGTCACCCTGATGAGTGATATTTTTGCATCCGTTTAGCCAGATGCAGTCTTGCTAACCAGCTTTTGTAATCCTCAGGTTGTAATAGCTGCTTAAATGCCAGATGGAGCAGCTATCGTTCTTATTCTGAGGAAAATTCCATTTAATATGCTCAATACTAAATCCCTAATAGAATTGATCATTCATTCAATCATGTAACAATATAAAGCATGATAAAATCATGTGGTTTTGAATAGAATTCATAGCGATGTTTGAATGACACAAATACAACCTGACAATTTTCAAATCGGCCCAAAATATAACTTCTTTTTAGCTGATCAGCTTACTTCTATTTTTGAAACGTATGAACCAGAACCCGGTAGTTTAATTGTTAAACTATCAGGAAAAATGAGAAGATAATTTATCATATTTAATCAGGAGACAAGATGGAAGTGATTTATAGTATAGAAGATCTAAAGAGATGCCAGGAAGAAGCGCTGGCCAAGCACAAGATAAAGGAAACCGCTGGCGCCGTACAAGTTTACGTTGGTATGGGTTCATGCGGGATTGCTGTTGGTGCTCGCGAAATAATGAAAGTCGTTTTGGATTACATTGAGAAAAACAAGGTCGAAAACGTGAGTGTTACTCAAACCGGATGTATTGGACTCTGCGGGCAAGAGCCGATTATCCAGATTGTAAAAGGCGGATCCGAGAAAATATCTTATGGGAAAGTATCGTCAGCCGTTGCCAATAAAATTATGAAATCCCACGTGGTTGAAGGAAATATCTTCAAGGATAACGTTATTCAATTGTAAAGAGAGCTGATATCGGAAACATCATTTTTGATGGGCAAACAATGTCATATTCTCATTCATACATTTCAATTTGTAATGCTCCTTAATGCGTTGAAAAAGGCTCATTACAAATAAAGGAGGAAGTCGCATGGCAGTAAAAATGAAAAATGACCGGGATTTTATTAAAACCACAAATGTAGCGGTGGATATGTATCACGGAAAAAAGGAGGAGTTGATTCCTATCTTGATGAAAATAAATCAAGAGATCGGATTCATTCCCAAAGAGGCGATGGAACAGATCAGTTCACGCTTGCACCTCCCACAGAGCCAACTTTATTCCGTTGCCACTTTTTATCATATGTTCTTTACCAGGCAAACAGGACGGCACGTAATCAAGTTTTGTGAGAGTGCTCCCTGCCATGTTGTTGGTGGTCTCGAAGTGTTTGATGCCCTCAAAAATGAGTTGGAAATTGAACCCGGCGAAACAAGCAGCGATGGTAAATGGACGCTGATTACAACAAGTTGTTTGGGCGTTTGCGGTGTCGGTCCGGTGATAGTGATTGATGAGAATATATATGGCAATATAACTCCGAATCAAATCCCCGATATCCTAGCAAAATACGAGTAAAAGGAGTTGACAATGAAAACTAAGCACTCCATTAGAAATGGTACTCTACTCGCAGAACAGAGAATTGTGCTTGAACGAGCAGGAATAATCGATCCTGATTCTATCGAAGATTATGTCATCCATGATGGCTATCTTGCATTGGGCAAAGTGCTATCGGAAATGAAACCCGATGAAGTTATTTCTTTATTAAAAGAAAGCAACCTTCGCGGGCGTGGCGGAGCGGGTTTTCCAACAGGTGTGAAATGGGGTTTTGTTGCTGGTACAAAAGCTGATAAAAAATACGTCATATGTAACGCAGACGAAAGCGAACCCGGCACCTTTAAAGATCGGTTAATTCTCGAGGGTGATCCTCACAGCATAATAGAAGCCATGATTATCGCCGGTTATGCTGTTGGCGCTGATGAAGGATATATATACATCCGAGGTGAATATAAGCTCGCGCAAACCCGTTTATTGAATGCAATTGAGCAAGCGAAGAAAATAGGGTTCCTCGGAAAAAACATCTTCAACTCCGGGCACAATTTTGATCTGCATATCCACTCTGGAGCTGGTGCCTATATCTGCGGTGAAGAGACTGCATTGCTGGAATCGATTGAAGGTAAAAGAGGTGAACCGCGAACCCGTCCTCCCTATCCAACCACGAATGGATTATGGGATAAGCCAACTCTGGTAAACAATGTAGAAACCCTTGCCAATGTTGCCCCGATCATAAGAAATGGCGCGGAATGGTTCAAATCGTTCGGGACACCCTCCAGTTCTGGAACAAAGGTATTTAACATCATGGGCAAGGTGAACACGACTGGGTCGATTGAAGTGCCGATGGGAATCACGCTGCGGGAAGTGATTTCGGTCTATGCGAAAGGGATGAAGGACTATTCGGTTCTTAAACTAGCACAAACGGGTGGGTCAAGTGGTTCGATCATTCCAGCAGATTTACAGGATATACCTATGGATTATGAATCATTCACCAATGCTGGTGTTTCAATGGGTTCCGGCGCACTATTAATTTGCAATGAAGAAACCTGCGTTGTTGATCTCGCTAAAGTACTGCTCAACTTTTTCCGCTTTGAAAGCTGCGGAAAGTGCAACCCCTGCCGGATCGGTAATCAACGCGCTTACCAAATATTATCAAAAATTTCAGAAGGACTTGGCTCTACGAAAGATCTTGATGATCTTCAAGATATCAGCAAATATCTATATGAAATGTCTTTTTGTGGTCTTGGACAAACAGCTGGTTCCCCTTTGAAAGATATCTTAAAACATTTCCGTCATGAAGTGGAAATACATATTATCCAAAAAGAATGTCCTGCTGGAGTATGCCAGATGAGCGGGAAATCTTCATCATCGAACTAATTGGGAGAAGAGTGATCATGGTAAAAATTTCAATTGATGGTAAAACAACCGAAGTAGAGAGAGGTACAACTATCCTTGATGCTGCCCGAAAACTTGGCATCGAAATCCCCACGCTTTGTGATCATCCTGAACTCAAACCATATGGAAACTGCCGCCTTTGTTTAGTTGAAGTAGAAGGTGCTAGAACACTTCAGCCATCCTGTACTTCACCAGCTAGAAATGAAATGGTTGTGCACACTGACACTCAAAAAGTACACGACGCACGAAAGTTTATTCTTTCAATGATCTTCAGTGAACGCAATCATTTTTGCCCATCCTGCCAAGTAACAGGAGGGGATTGTGATCTACAAAATTCAGCATACAGTGAGGGTATGACACACTGGCCAATCATGCCAAATTGGCAGCCCTATCCAGTTGACGCTTCTCATCCATTCATAATTCTTGAGCATAACCGCTGTATTCTTTGCCGCCAGTGTGTGCGTGCTTGCGGTGAGTTAGTAGGTAATTTCACACTTGGCTTTGAAGAGCGCGGTGCTGATAGCACCCTGGTAGCGGATCTTGGATTACCATTGGGGGAAAGTTCCTGCATCGGTTGTGGGACCTGCGTACAAGTATGTCCCACCGGCGCTTTGATAGACCGATGGAGTGCGTACCAGGGTAAGGAAACCGAATTAGACACAACCAAGACAATCTGCCATGGCTGCAGCATTGGTTGCGGGATTGATGTACTCACACGCGATAACCGCCTGGTGCGTATTGAAGGAGATTGGGATGCCGAGATTAACAGTGGAGTTCTTTGTGAGGTCGGTCGATTCCACCCAATGGTTGAAGAACGAGAAAGAGTATTAACACCCATGATTCGTACAGATGGAAAATTGAAAGCTGCCACCTGGGATAATGCTATATCTACTGCTGCTGAAAAGATTATATCCAGCAAAGGAAAACTTTCTGGTATAACATCAACGCGATTATCTATGGAAGCTCTGAATGAGTTTAAAGCCATATGTGATGCGTACGATGCAAAATCAATTGCATCAACTGAAGAATTCACTGCAATCTCAGCCGTATTCGATTTAGCAAAATCTTCGGATAAAGCTTTTGAATCAAAAATAGATGAAATAAAAGATGCCGATTGCTACCTTTTGATCGGTGAAGATACAACCAAGGATCACCAGGTTTTAAGCTTCTTCGTCAAACGCCAAATTCCCGCAGGTGCAAAACTGGTCCAAATCTCTGAAAGTTCAACTGGTTTTGACAACTTCGCAGATGAATCACTTACCATTGAAAATAAATCTCAATCCGCATTTATTGACGCAATTGGAAATCTAATCGCAAAAAAATCGAGCGATATTGAGATAGCTGCAAAATCATTCAAACTTAGCGTATC
>CAZBCD010000105.1:0-7984 GCA_964490205.1 uncultured Pelolinea sp.
GTATTAAAGTTCCTTTATCTTGTCAATTTTGTCATTTGTTTTTCAACACCCTCCGATATCACTCTTGACAATTCAATAACGGTAATATAGAATACGGCCTAATATGAATAAGTCTTACCGCTTCTTTTTTAGCTACTATTATTACGGCTCCAAGTTACGGAGGCCGTTGGTGGCGCTTAAGGAATAGGTAAAAGACAAATTCCTGTGGATATATAGAGCGAGCCAAACGGCTCGCTCTATTTTTTTTGGAGGTGTGCCATGACTATACGTGGAATACGCGGCGCGACAACAGTAGAAACAGATATGAAAGAAAATGTTCTTTCAGCCACTCGCGAATTGCTGAAGGCGATTTTCGAATCTAATCCTGACCTGAAACCGGAAGATATTGGCAGTGCTATTTTCACCACTACCGAAGATATTGTTTCTGCGTTTCCCGCGGCCGCTGCTCGCCAGATAGGTTGGGATTTCGTTCCAATGTTGTGTGCACGGGAAATTTCTGTCCCCAGTAGTTTGGCGAAATGTATTCGTGTGTTGATCCATTGGAACACAAACAAAGCGCAAGATGCTATTCAGCATGTTTATCTGCGCTCAGCAAAAAAACTACGGCCAGATCTTGATACTCATTACAAATCCAATAAAACTGAAGGGAAAAGCGCATGATGATCATTATGGAACCAGGAGCAACAAAAGAACAAATAGAAAATGTTATTAAATACATTGAAAAGAATAATTTATCCGCCCATTCTATTGTTGGTGTTGAACAGACGATAATAGGTGCGGTAGGTGATAGCCACAGCACATCCACGCACATTTTTGAATCCCTTCCATTTGTGCAGTCGGTACAGCGAATTTCACAGCCGTATAAGCTGGCTTCTCTTCAATTTCATCCGGAGAAATCTATCTTTCCACTGGATGGATTTTCTATCGGCGGCGAAGAAATCCCGATCATCGCAGGGCCTTGTTCAGTAGAGTCCCGCTCGCAAGTCCTTGAAGTGGCGCAGGCAGTAAAAGAAGCTGGGGCAAATGCACTGCGGGGCGGTGTTTTCAAACCGCGCAAGTCACCCTACACGTTCCAGGGAATGGGTGAAAAAGGGCTTGAATACATGGCTGAAGCCAGAGAATTAACAGGTCTACCTATTGTTGTAGAGGTGATGGCTGTCTCTCAAATGCCCATGATGACCAAATATGTGGATATGCTGCAGATCGGAACCCGGAATATGCAGAATTATGACCTTCTGCGGGCGGTTGGTGAAGCAAGTATTCCTGTTCTTCTGAAACGCGGAATGAGCGCTACGATCGAAGATCATCTCATGTCAGCCGAGTATATTTTAGCCGGAGGTAATAACCGTGTTGTTTTATGTGAACGGGGTATCCGCACATTTGAAACGGCAACCCGCAATACCACGGATATCAATGCCATTCCGGTCTTAAAATCCCTCACTCATTTACCGGTGGTGCTTGACCCAAGCCATTCCACTGGTTACTCTGAATTTGTATCCCCGGTGGCAAAAGCTGGCGTTGCCGCAGGAGCTGACGGGATTATTGTTGAAGTACATCCGGATCCTCCTCATGCGTTATCCGATGGCCGCCAATCACTAACACCTGAAGATTTTTCCAAGATGGTATTGAAAATTAAAGCGATAGCTGAAGCTGTTGACCGCAGCCTTGTTCGAGTAAAGACTCCTAATCCTGTGAAGGGAACAGCCGGTGGATAAGTCTGGTTTTTCATTAAATAATGCCAATATCGCTGTTATTGGATTGGGACTGATGGGTGGCTCACTTGCACTTTCCCTCAAAGATCATTGTCGCTGCTTGAGCGCCCTCGACAAACATCTCCCCACGCTTGAGCTTGCCCGAAATGAGGGAATTGTTCATATCGCGAGCAGCGATCCTGTTGAAATCCTTTCTGAGGTCAATCTGGTTATTCTGGCTTGCCCTGTCCCAGCTATTTTGGACTGGTTGAAGCGACTGCCCGACTATATCCAACACACCTGTATCGTGATGGATCTTGGCTCTTCAAAGCGCACAATTGTTGCCGCCCTGGAAGCTTTACCTGCGAACTTCGACCCACTAGGCGGCCACGCGATTTGCGGAAAAGAAAACCTTTCTTTGTTAAATGCCGATCGCTTGCTGTATCGAGATGCTCCATTTGTATTCACTCCGCTTTCACGAACGAGCGACCATGCCCGAAGCGCGGCTTTGCAGATCACTGAAATTCTTGGAGCCAATCCTATCTGGATAGATGCTGAATCTCATGATCGAATTCTGGCTTTAACCAGCCATTTGCCATACCTGCTCTCATCTGCCTTGGCACTCGTTATACCTGAGGATGCGGCACCTTTCATTGGCCCCGGTTTTCGTTCATCAACAAGATTGGCCGGGACACCATCCAGTATGATGCTTGGTGTGCTTACATCCAACCGTGACAAAATCCTTGCCGCACTTAACGGTTTGCAATTGAAGCTTTCCGATATTGAGACCGTTTTGCTTGAAGATAACACCAGCCAATTATTATCCATTCTTGATTCAGCTCAAACCCATTATCAATCCTTGGTCCAATAAATTAATGTGTATAATGAACCGACAACTTTCAGTACAAGCTAAAAAGATAAAACCCATCTCTCAACCCATCAATGTTGTAGTTAGTGTCCCGGGCTCCAAATCACTCACAAACCGCGCACTGCTAATTGCTGCTCTGTCGGATGGGAAAACCATGCTCACCAACGCACTTTTTTCAGATGATTCCAATTATTTAATAAACGCACTCCAAACCCTGGGATTCAACGTTGTTCTCGATATTGAAAATACCTGTATTAAGATAACTGGATTAGGTGGATCCATCCCGGCACAACAAGCTAACCTCTTTATCGGTAATGCCGGTACAGCAGCCCGTTTTCTCACCGCATTTCTCACACTCGGGAACGGTACATACACTCTGGATGGAGATTCCCGAATGAGAGAGCGCCCTATAGGTGACTTATTGGATGCTTTAACCCAATTGGGAGCAAAGGTGGAAACGATCAGCAGCGATCAATTATCCATCTGTCCACCAGTCAGGATTACAGCTTCAGGACTCCCGGGCGGAAAAACAAAAATCGCAGGCAATATCTCATCTCAATTTCTGTCTGCTTTATTGATGACTGCCCCATATGCCAAAACATCGGTTGAAATTGAGGTTATAACCGAATTGAACTCAAAACCTTACGTCGATATGACCCTGTCAGTCATGGCTGAATTTGGCGTTGAAGTAGATCATGATGGATATGGCAGGTTTTCAATAAATTCTTCCCGCTATAAGCCTCTTTCTAGTTATTTGATTGAATCCGATGCCTCTACTGCATCCTATTTCTTTGCTGCTCCTGCCATCTGTGGCGGCTCTGTTCGGGTTGAAAATATCAGCAGAAAGTCGAAACAGGGTGATATTGAATTTCTGGATATTTTGGCCAGGATGGGTTGTGTTGTTACAGAATATGATAATTCAATTGAGGTAGCAGGGACTAAAAAATTGATTGGAATTGACATAAACATGCGGGATATACCTGATACAGCTCAAACCCTGGCGGTGGTGGCACCGTTCGCATCATCGCCCACTCGCATCCGCGGCATTACCTCTGCCCGCGTCAAGGAGACAGATCGTATATCGGCAACCTGCGCGGAACTGCGAAAGATTGGTGTACAGGTAGATGAGCATGAAGATGGCATGACAATATATCCGTCTGAAGAATTCCGCGAAACTTTTGTTAAAACGTATAACGATCACCGAATGGCGATGGCATTTTCATTGATCGGCTTACGCACGCATGGGATCAAAATTGAAAACCCCGGTTGTGTATCAAAAACATTCCCAAATTATTTCAATGTATTGGAAACCCTGCGATGATATCCCTCGGCCTGATCGGATATCCATTGACGCACAGCCTTTCGCCAATAATCCACAAGGCGGCTTTGGATTTTTGTGGTTTGAAAGGGAAATATTCTCTATTCCCCATTCCTCCTGATGACCTGCAGGGGTTAAGAGATCTGCTTGATCGCATTCGTAGTGGTGAGATTACCGGCTTGAACGTAACCATCCCCCATAAGCAATCTATCATCTCCCTATTGGATGAACTAACCCAGACAGCACAGTCTGTTGGAGCTGTAAACACAGTTTACATGGAAAACGGAAAACTTACAGCGGGTAACACCGACGCCTCTGGATTTATGGCGGATTTATATAAGTTCCTGGATGCTGAGGATGATAAACTGGGACAAAGCAAGAATGCTCTTGTACTTGGCGCGGGTGGAGCAGCGCGCGCAGTCATATATTCGCTCATCAATGATGGGTGGAAAGTTGTCTTCGCTGCTCGCCGCTTTGAGCAAACTCAGGCGCTTATTGCACAATTCCCGGATAAGAAATCCCGTTTGACTGGTATCGACTTTCTGCCCGATGCTTTCACGACCCAGGATCCTGATCTGCGCCTGGTTATTAACACCACCCCTGTTGGTATGTCTCCAGATATTGAAAATTCTCCCTGGCCGTCGGGTGTACATTTTCCGCCCCGGGCAGCTTTTTATGATCTGGTTTACAACCCGCGTGAAACGAAGTTTGTTCGTGATGCGCGTGCTGCAGGGCTGCAAGCAGTTACAGGTATGGGAATGCTGGTGGAACAGGCGGCGTTCGCATTTGAGACTTGGACTGGATATAATGTGTCCCGGGAAACTTTATTTGCTGCTGTGGAGGAAAAATGAGTTTACGTTATTTAACCGCAGGTGAATCGCATGGCCCCGCATTGATGGCGATATTGGATGGAATACCTGCCGGACTTCAGCTTGATGGAGCAATTATCGACCTTGAACTTGCCCGACGCCAAAAAGGATTTGGCTCTGGCGGACGGATGAAAATTGAAGAGGACAAAGTTAAAATTTTGAGCGGAATAATGATGGGTGAGACGATCGGTGCGCCGATTGCTATGCTGGTCGAAAATGCTGATCATTTTAAATGGAAGGGCAAGCCCATTGACCCGATGACCACACCTCGCCCCGGCCATGCCGATTTGACAGGAGCGGTCAAATATGGATTCAAAGATTTGCGACCAGCGCTTGAGCGAGCTTCAGCCCGCGAAACAACTATGCGTGTAGCTGTTGGAGCAATCTGTAAACATTTTTTATCCCAATTTGGCATTGTTATTGGTGGATATGTGCGGGCTATCGGAGGGATTGAAGCTGATTTGCCCGGCAGTGGTCATGTTGCTTACTTCGAAGCGGCTGAAAAGAACAATATCCGCTGTCCAGATTCATCCGCGGCAGTAAAGATGAGATCATGTATTGAAAAGGCCATTGCGACCAAAGATACATTGGGCGGCATTATTGAGGTTTTTGCGATAGACGTACCTGTTGGTCTGGGTGCTTTTTCACAGGGGGATCGCAGGCTGGATGCACGTTTGGCACGGGCAATCATGTCCGTACCAGCAATTAAAGGTATGGAAATTGGTGACGGTTTTGAAATTGCGCAGTTGACAGGGACAAAAGCGCATGATGAAATTAAATTAGATGGCTCAGCTCTAACGCGTTTAACGAATCGAGCTGGTGGTATCGAAGGTGGGATCTCCAATGGAATGCCGATCATCATTCGTGCTGCCATGAAACCCATTGCTACTACCTTGACTCCGCGAAAGACTGTTGATCTGGCAGTCGGAGAAGAGGCTCAAACCGTATATGAGCGCTCCGATTATTGCCCGGTTCCGCGAGCTGTTCCGATTCTCGAAGCTATGATCGCTTTTGAGTTGGCGGATGTGCTTATTGAGAAATTGGGCGGCGATTCAATGGCTGAAATAATGCCCCGATTTAAAGCTCTTGGGCAGGCACGCCTGGAAGACCTTCAGATGGATAATCGTCCATTCAAGTGGTGGGAGTAGGATGTGCATACTTTTTTATATGGTCCCTCTGGCAGTGGAAAATCTACGATCGGTAAATTGTTAGCTCTTTCGCTTAATCAACCTTTTCTCGATCTGGATGCTGAAATCGAAACTGTTATCGACCAAACCATATCCGATTTCATAACAGAGAAAGGCGAGAATGCTTTTCGCGATGTTGAAACCATTATCCTGGGTAAAAATATTAATTGTACGGATAAGGTCTTTGCCCTGGGCGGTGGAGCATTGCTACAGCCTAAAAATCGCAAACTAGTCCAGAAATATGGACAGGTGGTTTTTCTAGATGCCGATTCGCACACACTCAAGAAGAGACTCACTCAAGATTCCAACAAACGCCCTTTGCTGGCTGGCGAAATTGAATCCTCGTTGAATGTATTATTGAAGGAAAGGCAGGAACACTACGCCTCATTTCCATTTCGAGTAGATGCTTCCCACTCACCTGAGCTGGTATTTTGGAATATCCAACGGAAGTTGGGACGCTACCATCTCCGCAATATGGGTTCTGGATATGATGTGGTGGTGCAAGAAGGCGGATTGGATTCTATCGGTAAGTTTCTTAGAGAGCGGGGAATTACTGGACCGATATTATTAGTGAGTGATACGAATGTCGCGCCGTTTTACGCTAACCGAGTATTAGCATCTTTTCGGACAACGGGATTTGCTGCCAGTATTCTGTCCATCCCTGCAGGTGAATCGCATAAATCCATCAAAACCGTTTCTTCTATTTGGCGTGGATGCCTGGATGCTAATCTGGATCGGAAAAGTACTATCGTTGCGCTGGGTGGTGGTGTGGTTAGTGATCTGGTTGGTTTTTCGGCTGCAACATTCATGCGCGGTTGTAGATGGGTGGCCATCCCGACGACTCTACTGGCAATGGTGGATGCCAGCATTGGGGGGAAGACTGGTGTTGACCTGCCGGATGGGAAAAACCTCGTAGGTGCATTCTACCCGCCACGTTTTGTATTGGCTGACCCGAATGTTCTATCCACACTGCCCGAGAGGGAACTGCGTGCTGGTTTATCCGAAGTAATAAAACACGGTGTAATTGCTGACCCGAATTTATTCAGCTTGTGTTCACAAGGATGGAATATTGTTACCAAGAATCTACCCGAATTGGTGCGTTGTGGAATGGCAGTTAAAGTGAAGGTGATTGAAGAAGACCCGTATGAGCAAGGCCTCCGTGCTGTATTGAATTTTGGGCATACAGTCGGTCATGCGGTTGAAATAGTCAGTAATTTCAACTTGCTTCATGGTGAAGCTGTTGCTGTTGGGATGGTAGTTGAGGCAAGGATGGCTGAGTGTTTATCAATTGCAAGCGCTGGCCTGTCCGATACAATTGCGGGTGCACTTTCCGGTTTGGAATTGCCCATTAAGATACCAAAGGATCTACTGCATGAGGAAATCATCCTGGCCATGAAAAAGGATAAGAAGAAGTCCAGGGGGATTGTTCGTTTTTCCTTGCCGGAAAAAATCGGTGAAGTTAAAGTTGGGATAAAAATTGATGATTTAATATCTGTGTTGGAGGAAAAGAAATGAAAGTTCTTATTTTGCATGGTCCTAACCTGAACCTAACCGGTACACGGGAACCGGATGTATATGGTTCAATAACGCTTGATGATATAAATGGCAGGTTGGTTGAATTTGGCCAACAAGCAGGGGTTGAAGTGATATGTAAACAGTCGAACCATGAAGGAGCTTTGATAGAAGCGCTCCATGAAGCGAGTAGTTGGGCTGATGGGGTGATCTTTAATCCCGGTGGATATACCCACACATCTATTGCACTGCGGGATGCTGTAATAGCCATCGGTATCCCTGTCGTAGAAGTGCACATGTCAAATGTATATGCACGGGAAGAGTTCAGGCACAACTCGTTTATTTCGGCGGTCTCCAAAGGCAAGATAGTTGGTTTTGGTTGGAAATCCTATTTATTGGGATTAAAGGCGATTATCGAATAAAACTGCTTGATTGGAATACGTGAAAATTCTAAAGAATCTCTGGCTCAAAGAAACGTTGAGAATAAGAGAATGAAATCTTTGTAAGAATGGTAACTATTATTGAAAGTAAGGGTTATC
>CAZBCD010000106.1:0-7940 GCA_964490205.1 uncultured Pelolinea sp.
GGGATAATTGTCAATGGAAGACTCCTCCAGGGGGAGGTTGGGATCGCTACAGAAGTGGGCCACATAACATTATATGCTAATGGACCCCTATGTAGCTGCGGGCAGCCTGGACACCTGGAAGCATTTTCTTCAGGAACTGCCATCGAGAAATATGTCCGAGATAAAATTAGCGAGGGGAAAGGCAACGCTGAAGTTTTTAATAATGAATTTCCAAGCTCTGCAAAAATTGCGGAGGCAGCACGTGCGGGAAACCCATTAGCGAAAGAGGCATTTGATCGTGCCGGATATTACCTTGGTATCGGAGTAACCAATTACCTTCATATTTTTAATCCGTCCTGTATTATCTTTGGCGGGGGTGTTTCCCGGAGCGGAAATCTTATTTTCGATCCCTTTTATACATCACTTAGGAAACATGTACTGAACAAAAGGTATCTAGAAAATTTGACAATAACAACAGCTAAATTAGGGGACAATGCCGGGCTGATTGGATCTGCGGAATACCTTCGTGATACCTTGCTGTGAATTTAGATTGTTTTGAGAGAATATTAATAAATTACATACTTTAATTTGATATAACAAGAAAATGCTGCCCGATCTTAGAGTAAGACAACGCGATTATTTATTAGAAATCTCAAGAGCGCTAACACAAGAGCTTGATCTAGATGCGCTCCTGGAGCGCATCCTCAAGATTTCAATTGAAATGTTATCTGGACAGGCTGGTTTAATACTCCTTCGAGGAGAACATGGCGGTTGGCAATTGCAGGTTTCCGAAGGAATTTCTCCTGCTTTTATTAAAGAATTAACACCGTTATTAAAAGAAATACCGGATAGTGAAAATCCCGAGCAATTTGAAATACCGGAAGTTAATCGGATTTTAAGTAAATTTACATTTGCAACAACGCTTGGTTTATTAAGCGGTGTTGGTTTGCCTATGGTTACACAAAAAAGAGTTGTCGGTTTAATTTTTATATTCCGCGGATACCCGGGAATGTTCTCCACAAATGACAGAAACATTCTAAGTAGTTTCGCAAACCAGGCAGCTATTGCCGTCAGAAATGCCCAGCTTTACACAACTGTTACTGCAAATAAACAACGCCTGGATGCAATCCTTGATAGCGCAGCCGATGGGATTTTATTAATAGGCGCAAATCAAGTAATAGAAAGGTGCAATACTGCTTTTTCACGGATGATTGGCGCGCCCGCCGAGGAAATTCATGGGAAAATTCATGGAGATGTTCTTCAATTTGAAAAACTCACCAGGGAAATAAAATTGGAGGATGCAATCGCTGGTGGATGGCCCCTAACCCCGCATGCGCAATTATACGTAGAGGGTGATCTGAAAAGAAAGGGCTCTCCCTCGCTTCCAGTGGGTATCACATACGCACCAGTGCTCTCTCCTAAAGGCATTCTTCTTAATATCATCGCTTCTGTCCGTGATATTACACGATTCCGCCAGGCAGAAGAGCTAAAGAGTACTTTCATTTCTGTGATCAGCCATGAATTAAAGACACCAGTAGCTTTGATAAAAGGATATGTCTGCACATTGCTAAGGGATGACGCCAAATGGGATAGCGATTTCTTTAATGAAAGCCTCACAATCATTGAAGAGGAAGCTGATCGATTGAGCCAATTGATTGAAAACTTATTAGACGCAACAAGACTCCAGGCGGGTGGTGTAACTTTAAAAAAATCTGAAATATTCCTGCCCGGTATCGTAAAGAGATTAGCAAAGAAATTCCAAACTCAAACTGAAGAGCATGAAATTATTGTCAATTTTCCCAACGACTTCCCGGTATGCTTTGCCGATGAGTCAAGAATTGAACAGGTGATCATTAATTTAATTTCTAATTCCATTAAGTATTCTGATAAGGGAAAAATTAACATCAGCGGCGACACACGAAAAGATATTCTGATTACCTGCGTTAGTGACGAGGGGCAAGGTATCGCACCGCAGGATATCCCCTATGTTTTTGATCGCTTTTATAGATCTGCAGAGGCCTTACGAAATAAGAAAGGTGCCGGATTAGGATTATATTTAGCGAAAGCAATTATAGACGCCCATAAAGGAAGAATGTGGGTTGATACTGAACATGGGAATGGCGCAAAGATTTGCTTTGCCTTACCGCGCGAGTAAATAGATTCCTGAGTATTATTAACCAATTCAAATTCAATAGAAAAGAGAAGAAAAAATGGCGAGAACACAAACATCATGCCCTACATGCCATCAGCCTGCTGTTGTTGATATTCAACAGGTTTTTGACATGGGAAAAGATCCATTAGCAAAACAGAAAATCTTATCAAATACATCAAACTTCCTGCACTGCCCTTCTTGCGGGTATCAAGGAATGTTGGCAGTACCGATTATCTATCATGATCCTGAAAAAGAAATGTTATTTACCTTTTTCCCTCCAGACCTGAATACTCCAGTTAATGAACAGGAAAAACAAATTGGCCCTTTAATCAATCGTATCTTGAATGACCTTCCACAAGAAAAACGAAAGGCATACTTACTTCAGCCACAAAGCATGTTTACATTTCAAACAATGATTGAAAATATCCTAGAAGCGGATGGAATTACAAAAGAGATGCTTGATGATCAGCAGAAAAGGATCAATTTATTAGATAAATTGATCAAAACACCCAATGAAGATCGTTTAGCGATCTTTGAACAGGAAAAAGAAATCATCGATATAAATTTCTTCTCAATCCTATCCAGAATCGTCGAATCTGCTATGGATCAGGGAGATGAAAAATCGCAAAAGCCACTTCTTGATCTACAACAGCAGCTTTTTAAAAATACAAAGGTTGGGCAGGAATTGTTCATCCAGATGAAAGAAACAGAAACTGCGATTAAATCTTTACAAGAAGCAAGCAAGAATGGTTTAACAAGAGATAAATTATTAGAAATATTGGAGAGCGCGCCATCAGAAACTCAATTATCAACAACCGCGAGTCTTGCACGTTCTGGTCTTGATTATGGCTTCTTCCAATTATTAAGCGAAAAGATTGATTCAACTCAAGAGGAAGACGAGAAGAAAAAACTCACACAATTGCGTGAAAAATTGCTGCAGATTACTGAAAAGATAGATAAGCAGCTTCAAGAGCAAATGTCCAATGCAAAACAATTATTAGAAAAAATTATTTCGGTAGAGAAAATTGAAGAAGAACTGAAGAAAAACTTCAACTCTGTCAATGATTTCTTCATTCAAGCGGTGCAAGCTGAATTATCTGCAGCACAAAAGGACGCAAACCTTGATCGTATTCAAAAATTAGAACGGATTATGATTGTCATTGAAAAGGCATCTACACCAACCGAAGAAGTAAAGCTTTTCGAAAATTTTCTTGAGTCTAAAGATGAGGGTGACCTTGATCGATTAATTTCAGAGAATAGCGCAAAGATAAATCAAGATTTTCTAGATCTGATGAATAACATTGTCAATCAAGTGCAAAAACAAAATGACCAGCCTGAATTATTAGAAAAAGTTAAAACAGTTCACAAGGCAATTTTAAAACACTCCATGAAAAAGCAAATGGAGGCAGATTAGATATTAAAAGAATCATTTTTAAAGATAAATCCAACACCGCGAATAGTAATAATATATTCATGTGTTGGGTCATTTTTTAGAAGACGAGTTCGCAGCCGTCTTACAAGCGCATCCAGCGCTTGTTCAGTGACACCAACGGCTTCATCCTCACTCCACACTGCTCGTACAATTTTTTCGCGGGAGACAGCCGTACTTTCAGACTGATACAGAAGGGTAAGTAATTTATATTGTGGTACAGAAAGAGGGGGTATCAATTCTTTTTCGCCTATCCAAATCCTTCTTGCTTTTTCATCAATAAATAATTTTTGAGTTTTAGATTTTGGTTGAATAGTTCTAATATCCAAGGGCAGCGTAGCATCTGAACTGATAAATACCAGCTCTTGTATTAATGCAATTTTTATTGCATCACCATCCCCCAGAACGTATGAACTGTTTATGCGTTCACCATTTACATAGGTTCCATTTTTACTATTAAGATCAACAATTCGAACTCGTCTATTTCTAATTGGCTCAAATTTCGCATGGAAGCGGGATACTTGTCTATCAGAAATAGTGATATCACAATCCATATCTCGCCCGACCATTAATTCTTTCTCGACAACCCAATTATCCCCATTCAAAGGCCCATCATGCGCAAATATAATTGGGATATTTTGATTCGTCTGCTTCATTTATTAATAAACTTCCTCATAGAAGTATAATATAGTAAATTTCTTTAGATATTTCTTAAAAACCAATTATGACTTTACCACTCAAGAAAGATGAACTGATTCACAACCGATATCTAATAAAAAAGATCATCGGTCAGGGTGGTATGGGATGTATATATCTTGCGGAAGATACTCGCCTAAGCGGAAGACTATGTGCCTTAAAAGAAGTTGAACATGATCGGACACTAGATTCAGTACTTCATAAAGAAGCACAGGATCAATTCAAACAAGAGGCAACAATATTGGCCAGACTTGACCATCCAAACCTGCCAAAGGTTTCAGACTTTTTCTCAAAAGGAAATCGGGATTATCTGATCATGGATTACATTCCGGGTGATGACCTCCGCACATTGATGCTAAAAGCCAAACACCAGAAAAAATTTCTCCACGAAAAAGAAGTAAGATCTTGGGCGAATCAATTAGTAGATGCGTTAATCTATCTCCATAATCAAGCCCCACCCATCTTACATAGGGATATCAAACCAAGTAATCTTAAATTAACCGCAAATGGGTTGTTGAAGCTTGTGGATTTCGGATTGGTTAAGCTGTTAGCACCCGGCGAGATGACTATCACAATTATCCAGGGTCAAGGAACAGCGATTTATACGCCATTGGAGCAGTATGGTGGAGACGGGTCCCATACGGACGTTCAAAGCGATATATATTCCTTTGGGGCAACTCTTTACCATTTGCTGACAAATAACCCCCCTGCTGATGCGAGAGCCAGATTTATAAATCCAGATACACTTACCCCTCCACGACAATTAAACACGAATATTTCACTTCAAATGGAACGCGCGATTCTATGGGCAATGCACTTGCATCCCGATGAAAGACCGCAAGATATGGCTCAACTTAAAGACTACTTTACAGGAAAATCTATTGTCATTGAAAAAGACCGATCTGAAGAAGTCCAGATTACTGATTATTTCAAGAATCCATTTGAAAAAACCCTTCTCGTATTAGCAGTGGTTCTGATGGCTATCAGTTTTTTCGGATCACTTATTCTTTAAGCGGTATTGTGAAATCCGAATATATATCCACCCAATTGCCCCCCCCATTAACACCCCAATGAAAACATAAAAGCATAGCGATATGAATCCATTAATACCGTACCGAATAGAACTTCCTGGAAAATCGAGAACAGACCACGCAGTATTGAATAGCCCCCCAACAATACTGCTTCCGCTAATTTTTATTCGATCCTTGATCAAAAAATAATCATGTAGTAAATAAAAAGTCACTACACCTAAAATCCATGAGAATACGGTAGCAATAAACCATTCCAAAATCTTATTATTTTTTTTCTCCAAATCAATTTCAGGAGATTCTATAACTGATTCTTCGCCAACCACTGATTCCTCAAGCGTGGGGATTGGTGTTGGAAAAATCGCACTAACGATTGCTTCTTCTTCCGATATATCGAGAACGAGGATTTGCGAACTTGATGCTGGTTCACTTACTACTCTAATTTCATGCAACCCTGCATTTTGCAACGTAACCGAAGCCTTTGCGATTCCATTTTCAGAAATAGATTCAATTTGTTGTATGGATGCGTTCGCTCCCTGCTCAGACATAGTAAATCTGACCACTGTTCCATTAGGTACAGGATTATTATTGTGGTCCACAATAATTCCAGTCTTGACAGGTAAGATGTCTCCTAACTTAAAAACTGGTAGATTATTCTCCTGATCACCATTAATTTGCTCTACTCCCTCTTCATCCATGATAGATTGCGCTGCATCCTCATCTACCAATAAGGAGATAATTTGATCAGGTGCTGGAGTCATCGCTGTGATAAGGTCATAAGCAATTCCAGAAATTGAAACGGGGGAAGTGCCCTGAGGAGTTATTTCCTGAAAAATGATCCTTGCGGCAACTTCTACAAAAGAAGGTAATTTACTGTACAAACAATAAAAAGCCGAAAAAGCGGATATCTCTGTCGCGTCAAAATAATTTGGGGCATCAAAAGAGAAAACCAAGATGTTCTTATCTCGCAAAACTGATGGATTTTCTGCTAGCAGGTTATGCAGAGCATAGGATGATAGTTGCTCAGGATTAATCTCCCGTAAAGCAAAAATCACCCATTTCGCTTTTGATAGATTCGCTTCCAATTCAGGGCGGTTGAAAGGACTTTTCACATAATCATATAGATCATCAAAAGAATAGGAAATAATCTGATTCTCGCTGATCTGTCCACTCCCTGATGGTCCGTAAAGATTAAGTATGGATGTTTGTAAACCATTCACAGGAAAAATATCCTGTGGACCGCATCCCTCACATTGCTGAACTGTTTGGTAATCGGTAAAAATCAAGATCCTTTCACCAAATTGGGGAGGTAATGGAAAGGATTCATTTGTTTGGTTTTGTGATGGGTTTATCAAGGTAGCTGCTTGCAGTGCCACTTCGAATACAATTTCAGAATCACCTCCCAGGCTGGATAATCTATTCGCATTAGGAATTACTTTTTCTAATTTAAATTCGTTATACAACTCATACTTCTGGGTTAGGACTCGTATGAGAGACGCATCTACTTTTTCTGTGAATGCCTGATCTTCTTTATATTTCTGAACGAATAGATCCAACGTTTTTCTATATGTAGCAAATCGATTTTCATCGCCAGTTGATTTCAATTGATCCATGTATAAAAGGTCATTTCCCGCCAAGAAAGCATTCCTTACTACCTGACGTGCATCAATGAACTGACCACTGGGGTTATAAAATTTATGAACTGCCTGACTTCCAAGATCATCGCTCACCAAGATTCCACCTGCTTCGCGCCATGTATCTAATGGAGAAAGACCCATCAGTAATTCCATCGCATTTTGATCAAAGCTTATTGGTTTGGTTGTAGCCCGTATATTCCCTTGAAAACCCTGGTAACGAATATGACTGCTCAATAAGCCATCAGCCATAATATTTGCCCCAGAATCTATTGGAGCCGTTACCCTGAAAAATGGCGCCAATTCAATCAATTGAAGCTGTTCAAGTGATTTCCGCACTGTGGCGACCTCTTCCTCTGGAAGCCGGTCAGAGCTGCCTCGTCCAGGAAAATTCTTGGCGATTACCGCAATTTTGTTTTTACTTCCATGATGGATACCGTTAATATATGCGGCACCCATTTCTCCAACCCAAAATGGGTCCCCGCCAAATGTGCGCACACCCAGGTTTTCTTTCCCTTTGCTATATGTAATATCCAAGACATCTAATGATGGACCAAAGAATAAATTAAAACCAAGAGCCTCCAATTCACTGCCAATGAGTTCCCCTACATCTTCCGCAATTGAAGTATTCCAAGTTGCCCCTATAGCCATTTGAGATGGGGAAGAAGTCACCCCATTGATCATCTGGTCATATGGGAATGACCCACCTGGTTGTGAAATTCCCATGAATATTGGAATGTAATCATTTGTAAACTCAATATTATGTGAAACTCCCAATTCATTTCTCTCGTCCCACGCGATCGATTGGAGTCCAGAAATGAGATCATATGCGTTCTGGAGTGCATGGTCAGGATCAGTAAAATTTCCATTTTCGCTTTTCAGCACGACTCCTCCCACATGATACTTTGAGATGAGCTGATATATCTCTGATTCCTCACCAATTTCCGATCCATCAAAGGTAATCAAGAATAATTGACCCACTTTTTCATTTCCTTTTGGATAGGTGGACGAACATCTATTAG
>CAZBCD010000107.1:0-7896 GCA_964490205.1 uncultured Pelolinea sp.
CCAGTTGACCGGGGCGTGGATTAAACACTACTATTTCTCCTGGGTCGAAGATTGCGTTTTTTATAAATCTGTATTGCCTGAAGGAGAGGCCCATGATTTTTTGAACCATATTCATTGATTTGAACACTCGCGGCGATCACTCCAGTTGTACAACGGTTTAATAATCCATTCATTAACCGCCCCATTACCTGTTGATTCGTTTCATATTCTTTTTTTTCAGTCCAGATAGATCCTGTTCCCCAACTCTTACGGAAAACGTAGGGATTAGTTAGCGGTTGATATAATCTTTCCCACCAACCGAGACTACCGACATCCAGCCAGAATTGAAAAGCAACAGGTCTGTTTTCCATTAAAAAAGTATAAGCGGGCGCGATTAGAACCGCATTATCAACAGCTAATAGGTTGTTGAATGCGGCTGGAATAAGCCCCTGTTCAACATTCTGGATATATTCTTTTCCAATAAGAGGAAAACCATAACCAAATACTTCCTGGGAAAATAATCGAAAAGACCGCACAGATTGGATTAGCTTTGCTATAAAATGTGCCGCATTAAAATCATCGTGAAATTGAAAACCTTTTTGTGAAAGTAGTTGTCCATATAAATTTTGAAAGAAAATATCCAATGGTTTGGGTTCGTTATCTAAATAATCTATCAGCCAATTACGAAGAGTTTCGATTTTCTCCCCAAATTGGAAGGTGATTCTCTCCTTAAGTTGAATATTATTAATCGCGTCGAACGATCTGATAGGGACTTCATTTTCATTTTTTGAAAACAGGGTTCTTGCGATTAGGTCCGCACGAATTACATCCAGATTGGGAATGAATTGCATGATGGAATGGCGGAATTCAAAAAAAGAGATTCTCATTTTCCAATTGGGATGTGATAGTTTTGCAAATATCAATAAAGCTTTTACTTCAGGCGCATTGATATACATGCGGGAAGGTCGCGACGTGATCGTAGGAATATCCAAGGATATTAACTTTTCAGTCATACTGAATTTCAACGAATCAGATAAATATGGGGAGAGGATTACGATATCTCTTGGTTGAATTCCCTCATCTATTAGTTTTCGAACCTTTATACATGTCTCCGAGATCATTTCAGGGTAAAACCGGTATAGAGCCAATTCTGTCCTGGGCGGAATTTCATATTCAATGGAATCGTTTTTCTCTTTCTGAATACAGGCATTTAATCCGAGGCGAAAACTTTTTAGGTCCTCTGATATGGTGAATTCCTGCTTGAACTGATAAGTTGTTTGACATTCCTCTTTTAGGTTGAAGGCCTCCTCTGCGTTGGCTCCTAGAAATGTCCGGTATCCACCGCCTTCATCATAAATCAATAAGGCGGAGTTGAAAGACTTTATCCAATCTTTTATCAATTCTTGGGCGAATGGTGTATCTTCTTCAAGGTTATCTGCAATTAATGCGTTGTATCGAGTGTATAGATAATTACGGCAGCTTTCGATCGGCCAGAGATGATTGCGGAAGGAAGAGACGAGAAGAGAAAAATCGACAAGATTATTTCCAAGACAATACTCCCTAAATTTTCTTGCACATTCCTGTACTTGATCAAATGCGATATATAAAATGGATGTATTGTTTGAGGTAGATTTTAGACGCAGGGCTATTTCATCGATTGGGATTCCTGCTAACGCTGTTTTATTCAAGTTGTCAAGAATTTGGCTGAATAATCTGTTCCTTTCAATTGTTACAGATTGAAAATACCCATTTTCAAGTAAAGGGTCAACGATCTTTGATACACAATATTGGGCAGTTTCCAGGGAGAGAAAAATCGGTGGTTTTTCCGGTGATTCAAAACCTATGTTGCTTGAAATAAGCGGCCAAAATTTCTTTATGAGACCTCGAGATAATCCGCTAACTGTTGTTACAGTAGGGAGGCTGCCATTGTGGGAGGATTTTTCAAATACAAACTGTCTGTATGGATTTGCAAGGCTCTGTTGAGGAGCGATGATAAGTATCTTGTATCCTGGATATTGATGGAGAAGTTTTTTTAATCTACCGAGTGCTGCAGTTGTTTTTCCAGTTCCTGATACTCCAAAGAGAAAAATTGAGCGTTCTATGGGTGCTTTTATAACCGCTTCTTGTTCATCGTTGAAAGAAAAATGTTCCATGATGGATATTATTGAATCAGGAAGGTGTTCAAATCGCGTGCCCATTTCGGAATATTATTAATTGAAATCTCTTTTAGAGGTGAGATTCGCCACGACATAGCAAAGAGGAATAATCCCATAAGAATAATGGGTTCTACGATATCTCCCTTCGAAGCCAATGTGATATGGACGATGATTAAGGCCGTTATTATGTATACCAAATTATGGATGCGCTTCCACCAAATGCCCATAGGATTTTTTATGGTTTGTAGCGAAGTTAGGGCGAGAAGAAGTAATAGGGTTAGTGCCACTAAGCCAATTTGCAGAAATGGTTTTTGAGCTATCTCAGGTAATATCCAGGATAAATTTGATTCATAATCAATGACTGAGAAAATCAAGAAATGGACAAGTGAGTAATAAAATGCGTATAACCCAACAGTTTTTCTTATGCGGATAAACACACTCATTTTGAAAATATTATTCATGGGTGTGCAGAATAAAGAAGCTAACAAAAAGTAAATGGCAGTTTGGCCTGTTATGCTTGTAATGGTTTGGATCGGATTTGCTGAAAGGGTATCTCGGGCCAGAAGAAAACATATAATAGTTGCTGGTAGAAGAGAGATTAAGTTGATTATGATTTGAATTCGTGTAAATTTCATCTAAAAATTTACTTTCAGATCCATTCCTTCATATAAATGTGCTACTTCTTCATCGTACCCATTAAAAAGCTGTGTGTTGATTCTTCCGGATTGCCCTATGCGTCGCTCAGAGGCTTGAGACCACCGGGGATGATCCACACTGGGGTTCACATTTGCATAAAACCCGTACTCTGTTGGTCCAACAGCCATCCACAATGACGTTGGCATCTCGGAAACTAGATCAATTCGGACGATGCTTTTTATGGATTTGAATCCATATTTCCAGGGAACAACTAACCGTATCGGAGTACCGTTCTGAGGGGTTAAATCTTCCCCGTATATCCCAGTGGATAAGAGCGTAAGATCGTGCATGGCTTCATCCATCCGCAATCCCTCAATATATGGCCAAGGATAAGACGGGTTCTTTTGCCCGGGCATTTGTTCTGGATCATAAATAGTTTCAAACCGCAAATATTTCGCATCAGAAGTAGGTTCGACGATATCCAGCAATTTCTTTAGTGGAAATCCAATCCAAGGAATGACCATTGACCATGCTTCCACGCACCGCATTCTATATACACGCTCTTCTTGTTCAAAAAGATTTTTTATCTCATCAATGCCAAATTCCCGGGGATTATTTACAAACCCATCTACACGTACAGTCCAAGGTGAGGTGATAAAACCTTCCGCGAGTTTCGTCGGTTGGGTCTTGCTTGTCGAGAACTCGTAAAAATTGGTATAGCTGATAATATCTTCATAACTTGTTGCTGGAAAACCCTGATCGTCAATCAGGCCTTTAATAATTTCAGATGAATTCGAATCTGGCGTTACTGCCTGATCCCCAGAGTTTATCTTTGGGGAACAAGAGGTTAACAAGAAGGAAGCGGCGGTAGTCTTTAATGCGCTTTTAATAAATCTGCGCCTGGAAGTATATAATGTTTCAGGCGTAATTTCTGAGGAATATATTTTGTTTTTCATAGAGGGTTCCTTTGATTCACCTTAATTCAGTGTCCAATAACTGATTTCATCCATGCTAACTGTAAAGCCAGGTGTCTTCCGGGCGTTGATAAAAAGACCAAAATACCCACTATTTATTATAGTGGAATCATCAATCTCTTCAAGCAGGTTGTTGTTTACATACAAGCGAATAATTGGCCCTTTAATCCATACACCCAGTATGTTGATTTGATTTGGACCTTTGTGTATTTTTTCACTGAAGGGCATACCTAGGAGCATGGTTGATCCATCATTTGACCAACGCCGGAGGTCATAGTGTCCATCGCAGGTGATATGAAAATAATATGCAATTCCACTTTCATAATCAGGAGCTCTAACAACGAGGCCATATTGGTCGTCAGCTGCACATTCTTCAACATCAAAGGTTGCTTCAAGATAGGCATTCTTGAATGTGAGGTATGTTAACCACCAATTATTACCTTTCCCAATAACAGACACATTCGCGGATAGTTTTCCGCTGTCCACTGAGAAGGTTGTAGAATCAATTGTAATGTCCCCTGCATCAAGGCTCCAATATTGTCCCGTGGAAAGACCATCTTTCCAGGTTGGCTGCCCTAGTTCTTGTTTTGGATCATCCGGCGGAACAGGTGTATTTGTTGCAGCCGCCGATGGTTCACCTTCCGTATCGGTGGAGATTATCTCGGTTCCCTGCTGCTTTATCTCTTGATCCAATGCAGTTGCTGTGAGTGCGACGGCAACCTGTGTTGCGGTTTTATCATCAAATGAATCGGAGGGAGATGAGATCGAACACGCTATTACAGTAATGAGAACTAGTGAAAGTAGAAAGAACTTTTTCATGGCTATCCTCGTAATTAGACCCTTGTTATATTATATAGGAGATAATATATTACTTACAAGAAGCTAGAATTTTATGTTCAAGTATAATGCGTGTGGGATGAAAATGAATGATTCTGATAAGCTGATCTTAGCAGTTGACTGGGGAAGAAAGAGGTTGGGATTGGCAATTTGCGACTCTACGTGGATGCTTGCTCGACCTTTAGACGTGATCAAACATATTTCACGAACAGAAGATGCTGAAAAAGTTTTAAAAATTGCGCAAGAAAACAATGTGGGCTTGATAATTATAGGTGTGACTTATGATGATAATCATAAGCCAACGCATAATGGTAAGAGCGCGATGCGGCTGCTGGAAGAAATCAAGAATTTAGGGGCAATCCCGGTTACTACGTGGGATGAAGAAGGGTCCACTCGTGCTGCGATTTCATCACGTGTGGAAATGGGAAGTTCAAGAAAGAAGCGGAAAGGACATCTTGATTCGATAGCCGCTGCTATTTTCCTGCAAAATTTCCTGGATTCGGAATCGGAAAAATGATTGGAATAGAGAAACAAAAAACGATCCTGGCTTTTTCATTGATACTCGCAATGATGATATTTTTTACTTGTATGTATTTCCTAATCATTTGGGTGCCTTCCAGTACTGCCCACTTATTTGGTAAACCTGACCCGGAGTTGGATACATCGCATCGAATTCTTCTTTGTGCTCGTTTGCTAATACATCGGAAGAATTTGACAACTTATCTTGAATTAGGTGATCGTCCAATAACATTTTCAATCGACCCCGGCCAATCAGCCAGTGTGGTTGCGGAAAAGCTTGAAGCTATGGGAATCATTCCCGATGCAGATTCCCTGGTTGATTATTGGCTCTATAAAGGACTAGATCGATTGATTCAAACAGGAGTGTATTTGATTCAACCGGATACAACACCGCTTTCAATTGCTATAGATTTGGTAAATAATTCTCCAGAAGAGATCCATTTTGCTTTCTTAGCAGGATGGCGGATAGAGGAAATTGAAAATCTTCTGTATACCACAGGCATCCTTTCTCATGATGTAGATTTCCGGGAAATAGAAAAATCAAGCCTAAGCAATTGTTTTCCTCCAGAATTACGTACATTAAATTCAATTGAAGGATTTTTATTCCCAGGGGCGTATCTATTGTCAAAAAACCTTTTACATGAGGAAATTCTTTGCTCTTTTTCAGAGAAGTTCTTTGAATCAATTCCACCTAATTATGAAGAGCTGGTAAATAACCAGGGGTTAACTTTTTATGAAGCTGTGATTCTTGCATCCATAATCCAAAGAGAAGTTATCAATGCAGAGGAAGCACCAATCATAGCTGGTATTTTTATCAATCGTTTGAATGCCCATATGCCGCTCCAAAGCGATCCAACGGTACAGTATGCGATCGCATTGGGTAAGAAACCTACAAATTGGTGGAAAAGCCCCTTGGAATCTGGTGATCTCAAGATAAACTCTCCGTACAACACTTATATAAATAAAGGGCTTCCGCCTTCACCGATCTGTAATCCTGATATGAATTCTCTTCTTGCAATAGCATATCCAAAGAGAACAAATTTCCTTTTCTTCCGGGCTTCTTGCGACCAATCAAACACTCATATTTATAGTGAAACTTATCAACAGCATGTGGAAGCTGCTTGTGATTAATTATTAAATGAACAATGAAAAGGATCACATCCGTGACCCTTTGCTAAATATGTAGCGAATATTATTTTGTTCTCCTAATTATCTAAATCATTTGCTAACATTATCCTAATAAACCACACTCCAGAAATCTTTGTGCCCGTCTTAGAAATTTTGATAATATGCGTGTTCACACACATCAAAAATGAGTATGTTGTAAGCTGTAGTTAAACCGGAGAAACCTGATTGGATGATACGATGATTGATAGTTCACTGGCAGAATCCTTGCATAACCCAGTTCAGCAGTTGCTAAAAATACCAGGCACTATATTAGTAATTTATTCTATAAATTCGTCAATGCTCTTAAATTTCTTATTTCGCGTTTCTGCAATAGTGCTAAATAGTTCTCCGCTTTTTCTAACGGATATCTTTTGGATTTTTTTTGAAAGATGGCTTAGTATGCCTGCAAAGTTAAATTTCAATAATCTTAGGTGTTTTTAAAGTGTGGTATTTAACTTTATTGTGTAACTCGCGTGGTGTTTATAATGATGGATCTCAACTGTTTGTGCATCCTTATATGGCTCGCGGGCGTTATAATCATATTTCAGTTCGGGATATGAAAATGGCATGCTATCTTCTTTGTTGAATTTCCAAAACTTAAAATGATTGGATATTTCCAATAGTGTAATGTCAATAAAAGAAACACAAGGCGTGAATACAATAGAGGAGAAACTTGCACTGATCATTTTGCCAGTCGCTATTCTCTCAATATCTACTGCTGCGATTTTTATCCGTTTTGCGCAGGAGACAATACAATCAATAGCAATTGCTTCATATCGGTTGATTATTGCAAGCTTGATTTTATTCCCTTTTACAATCAAAAAAGCACATAAAGAAATGAAAGACCTTACTACCAGGTCAATTGGGATGATCATCATCTCTGGTTTCTTATTAGCTCTTCATTTTGCGAGCTGGATTATATCCTTAGAATTCACCAATGTGATCAGTTCGGTGGTTCTAGTTACAACGACACCGATCTGGGTGACAGCTATTTCACCATGGTTGATTAAAGAAAGAGTGCCTAGAAGGTTTCTTCTTGGATTGGTGCTGGCTTTTCTTGGCATGGTTCTGATCAGTTTCAGTAATACCGGGTTATTTTCAAACTGGAAGGTGACCGAAATATTTTTTAAAGACGAACTGGTTATTCAAGGGAATTTTCTAGCTCTTTTAGGAGCTTTTTGCGCAGCAGGGTATGTGGTGATTGGAAGGATACTTAGGAAGCAACTGTCAACAGGAAGTTATTCGCTGAGTGTTTACTCAATCGCTGGCGCTGTGCTGGTTATATTTGCGGTTGTTTCACAAGAACAATCAATGGAAATTAATTTACATGAATTGAAATGGCTCATCTTGCTTGCACTCATTCCGCAGGTGATTGGGCACTCTTTGATCAATTGGTCGTTGGGTGTAATGCCTGCGTATTATGTTGCTATCTCCTTGCTTGGAGAACCGATTGGATCTACTATCCTGGCTATTTTTATCTTAAAGGAAATTCCAACAACCAGCGAGATAATTAGTGCGGGGATTATTCTATTGGGAATTGTTATTGCCATAACCGGGTCAAAAAATACTTCAGATCAAGGAAGAAAACCGACCCACTCATAAACACAATTCTACAAGTCACAAACCCC
>CAZBCD010000108.1:0-7695 GCA_964490205.1 uncultured Pelolinea sp.
TAAACGGATGATCTCTCCAGGTATATCTGTTTTGATATCTTTAACCCGCCTCGCATGATCCACCTTCTCCTCCCTCATCCATTCCAAAGATGAGATCGTTTCCCAATCTTTATCGCTAACCTGGCAGAACATGTCTGTTTTTGTATGGGTGATCACCCCCACCCCAAATTTTTTCGCGATTCTGACAGCTTTTTCAATTTGTATTGGTTTGATAGAGGGTGCAGAGATAACCCTATCTTCTCTCGGGTCGTAAATTGCTCCGCTTGAAAAAATAAACGGTATCTTCAGTTTGAAATACGCAGCTAACGGGAGCGTTAGTGGGAAAGCACGCCCGGTGCTTATAGTAAAATCACACTGCTCATCATTGATGACCGTACGAATCGCTTCTTCCGTCAATGGATTTAAATCGTTTTCCGAGGTTAGGATTGTGCCATCTATATCTGAAACAATCAATTTGATATCCGAGCCGTATCTATACATCTTTTTACCGTATAATCCCTAAAATAATAACGCCAATATGAAAAGATCAACTTTGCGAATTCCGAATCTTCGAACTTCCACCGATAAGATCCATACCGCTATCTATTTGATAGTATTCTCAAAGATTAATGGTAGCAAATTTTCGACTGCCGGATATGAAATTTCAGACTTGCATGCTCAAATTTGCTCGCAATTATCCTTAGTTAATAAACACTGTACTGAAAGATCAGGTTCACCCGCAGATCTGTCAACGCCCTCTTTCAGGATTTATCTTTGGCTGGAGTATCTATCCCATCAAGCGCATCTTGCTCTTCATCTCTCAGCGCTTGATGAATTTTTACGGATCTTAATTAAACAGAACAAAAAAACAAGTATCGATCCCCGAAAATTATTGATAAAAATCAATTACTCAGGATATCTTTACCGCCGGCAGACAGTTCAAAACAAGACAGTCCTGCAGATAAATGAAGTATACATCATCGCCCCTTCGGAAATAAAGAAATCCATTCTTTCAGCAACGTTCTCCCGCCGCCAATCCAGGCAAATTCATGCAATAAAAGCATACGGCGGTACATCCGAATTCAGGCGTGTGAATGAATTAATCAGCGGAGATCCAATCGCAAATCGCATTTCCTGCCGTGGCGCAAGATACGATTTGTCAATTCTCTTTAACAAATTAAACAAGGAATACTTCCGCGGTCAGCTTTCTCAACCGCGCCTGGTGTGGAGTAGCCGAAGGTCTATACGCCGCCTGGGTTATTACAACCCAGAGATCAATACAATAGCGGTTACCCAAAAATTAGATGATAAAAAGATTCCCCGAATGTTGGTTGAGTATGTGCTATACCACGAAATGCTTCACCAACACTTCGGTATAAAGAACCACAATGGCAGGCGCTACGCGCATACTTCTGCTTTCAGGGCTGCTGAAAAAAAGTTTGAACATCAAAAAGAGGCGGAAAATCTTATAAAACTTCTACACTGATTTGTTTGAATCATCAATAAAATTAAAATACAATACAAATAATTGAGGTGGATCTTGATAAAAAACAATAGATTGCTTGGTATATTTTGGATAATTCTTTTCACGTTACTTACACTTGCGCCAATCTTGATACTGATCCTGGGCCCTAAATACAGTAACCGTTCTCCGTTGCTCGATTTATCCGTTGGGCTTGGTTTCACTGGCCTGGCGATCATGGCACTCCAGTTCGTCATATCGGGGCGCATCAAGATTCTCAATCGCCCATTCGGCACCGATCTTGTTTATCATTTCCACCGCCAAATAGGCATTGCTGCATTTTTTATGGTCTTCGCTCATCCAATCCTTTTATTCATTTTAGATGGAAGATATCTACGTTTATTAAACCCCATCACTGCCCCATGGCGGGCAAGAGCTGCTGTAACATCAACCCTTCTCTTAATCGTTGTTGTCATGACAGCTGAATACCGGCAGAAGATAAAAATGAGTTATACACTTTGGAAAATTTGGCATGGGATTTTATCCACTGTGATGGTTGCTCTGGCTCTGGTGCATATTTTTCTCGTTGGAAATTATGTAGATCTACCCTGGAAGAAAGCGCTTTGGATCGGTTATTCAGCAATTTTTGTTGGAATGCTTGCCTACACGCGTATCATTTATCCCCTTCGCCTTATCCGCCGGTCTTTCCTTGTAAAAGAAACCAAAGAAGAACAAGGTGATGTCTGGACTATTACATTGGAACCAATCAATCACAAAGGGTTCCAATTTGCACCCGGTCAGTTTGCCTGGCTAACAGCGTGGAAAACTCCATTTTCAGATACCGAACACCCCTTCTCAATCGCGTCCAGCGCAGAAAGGAAAACCGAGATCGAGATGTCTATTAAAAATCTCGGATCATTCACTAAAAAGATCCGCACCTTAAAACCTGGAGATCGTGTTTATGTGGATGGCCCTTACGGTGCCTTTAATTTGGATCACTTTCCGAATGGCGAACAATTGATTTTTATTCCTGGAGGTATTGGGGTCACACCCATTATGAGTATGCTGCGTACGATGGCAGATCGGGATGATAAACGGCCAATTCTGTTGTTCTACTGTAATCGGGAATTTGAAACCATAATGTTCAAGGATGAAATAAAAGACCTTGAGAGTAAGTTGAAATTAAAAACCATTTACACAATCGAAAAACCACCTCAAAAATGGGAGGGAGAATCCGGTTTCCTTAATCAGGATATTCTCAATCGTCATATCCCTGAAGAATGGCCGGTTGATGGAACTGATATTTTTCTTTGCGGTCCAACGCAAATGATGAATGCGGTTGAAAGCGAATTGCTCATAATTGGCTACGCGCAACAACGGATCCACTCAGAACGATATACTTTTAATTAGGAGTACAAAATGCGCCAGAGATATTCAAAAATTTATGTTTATATAATCACCATCACCGCAGTATTTCTAACTTTGTATTTTGCATTTATTAAACCCGGAACCATCTAGAATCTTATACAAAAAAGAAAAACATTAGGCGGGAGAATAACGCAGCCGTTAAGGCTACCAGCAGCGTAAGCCATGTAATTAACCACATATTCTTAGCCCCAAGCTCATTTTTAATTGTAATTATTGTGGCAACACAGGGGATGTAAAAAACAACAAACACTGTATAACTGATCATTTGCTCGGGAGTTAGAATTGCTCCAAAATTTATTGTTCCCAATGCCTGCGCTAGCATAATCAATGATAATTCTTTCCGGAAAATTCCAAAAATAAGCGGCGTTCCCACTTCCGATGGCAAGCCCAACGCCCACGTGATCGGATAGAAAATCTTATCCAAATACGGGGTAATTGAATAATAATTAAGTCCGGCCAGAATAATGCTGCCGAAAATCAGCAGTGGCCATGCCTCAAAGATAAATTCTCTGATACGGAACCATGCCTTAGCGGTTACAGTGCGCAGCGTTGGCAGCCGATAAACGGGCATTTCCAGGATCAACCCGGGAGAATCCTCAGGGATGAAATGGGTGATGATCCTGCCAATGATAGCGATCACAAATATATTGAAAAAGTAAATTCCTAATGCTGCCCATGGACCGAGATAGAAAGAAACTAATCCAAAAATTACCGACAACCGCGCGGCACAAGGGATCATCGTGACCAATGCAGTACTAAGCAAACGGTCTCGCCTATTTTCCATAATGCGGGTGGACATGATTGCCGGTACACTGCAACCGTACCCCAGGATAAAGGGAACAATTGCTTTACCGTGCAGCCCGATTCTATGCATGAGCGCATCCGTCAAGAACGCGATACGTGTAAGATAGCCAATGTCTTCTAAAAATCCTAACCCCAATAAGAACGGAACCAGGTAAGGCAGGACGATGGCTAATCCACCCGAAATCCCTTGGATCGTCCCCGCGATCAATTGAGGCAGCAGCCCCTCTGTGTTTAGTCGATTAAGGATGAGATCAGTTAAATTATCAAAAAAGCCTAACAACGGTGCTTCCAGCCAATTACCTATTCCATATACTAATGAGAAGAACCCTCCGAGAACCAACAACAAAAAGAGATAACCTGAAATTGGATGCAGTAAGTAATCATCCAATCTATCTCGAATAGATAACTGGGTTTCTCCTTGTTTGGATACTTTTTGCGATAGCTCCCGTGCAATTTTTTGGCGCTCCGTCGCGACCATCCAAACCGCCTGCCGGGATGAGTGGTGGCACAGGGTATCTAAATGTCCCTGGATAATATCCATTATTCCCGGATTTTTGCTCTTTACTTGTTTAGTGATCTCTGGATCACCCTCAAGAAGCTTAACTGCGAATGCCCGCCTGCTGATCGGAAACTCACCCTTTTTCATTTTATTTTTTAGGTCAGTGACCGCACTTTCGATCTTATTTTCATACTTTTGCGGTTGAGGGATCTTCTTCTCTTTCGCAACCCGCATGGCCTGAACAAACGTCTTTCGAACGCCCTGTCCACGGGAAGCGATCATTGGAAGAACAGGAATGCCAAGTAACTTTGATAGTTTCTCTCCATCGATTTTTAGCCCCTGCTGGGAAGCTTCATCCATCATATTGATGGCAAGCACCATCGGCCTCCCCATCTCCATCAATTCCAGGGTCAAGAGCAATCCCTGCGTTAAATGGGTTGCATCAATTACATTGATGACCGCCTCAACTCTCTTTTCGATCAAATAGTCCAGTACTACCCGTTCCGCCGGGTTGGTACCCAATAACGAATACGTCCCGGGTAAATCAACAAGTTCAACTACGTCCCCCAGTACCCGAACTTTGGTTTCCGTGAAATTTACCGTTGTCCCCGTAAAATTTCCGGTTTCAGCTTTATATCCCGCGACCTGGTTGAAAAGTGTGCTTTTACCGCAGTTAGGTTGGCCTACTAGTGCAAAACGCATTAGATATACTCCACTAAAATATGCGATGCCACTCTGCGCCCAAGAACAATCTCGCGTCCTTCCACCTCCAATATCATGGGTCCATGAAATGGCGCCGTCCTGATAATTCGAACTTTATTACCGGGAAGAAACCCAAGTTGAGCTAAACGCCGCTGCATGCCCCTACCCCCTCGAAAATTTATTACACGCACCCATTTACCATTTCTTACATCTAAAAGATTCATATTGTTAGTATATACTAATATATTTAATATTCTATCATAAACCAGAAAGGTCATATTGCAATAGCAAAATCATTAAGAATGATGATAATAATAGCTATTTGACTGCCATTTCAGGAAACGGGTAGTCAGGAAAAAAATAAGAAACTCTATCACTACAAAAATAATAGTTGAAAATTGATCGTAAAAAAACACAAGTGAATTCACAACCGTGAGCACGATTAGCAGAATCAGATGTGCGAAGGAGATCCATTTTTCTCCCGTTTCACCTTTATAAAAAATTGCACATACCCACAGACTTACACCACTTGATACCTGCAGCGCAATTCGGATAAAGCCGAAAAAGTTGAAATTTTCTGAAAGCAGCAGGGAAGAATCAACTATTCTCTTCAGCCATCCGGAAATTTGCATTGGTTCATCAATCCCAGATAAAATAAAAAGCGGCTGCGCTACCAGAATAAATCCTAATAAAATCCACAATAATCGCAGCCAAATAAAGAAATTTTCTTTCCTAAATATTTTTTCCTCCAAGTACCTCAACCAATTGGCGGTTTTTTCGAAAAGATCGGGTTCATGTTTAACGAATGGCCGAGATGGATCTTTTAAAAACAAGACAAACATCTCTTTCAATACCAATAAGTCCCTATCCTCAATCACGAAATCAAGAGATTCCATCCGATTTATAATTTTCTCTTTTTCGATATCCGAAAGATCTCCTTCAAGAATTTCTTCGAACTCTTCCAGGGTATGGAACAAATTAGCGCGAAGATCATTCCTGATCGGTCTTCGGATCATCCTGTAAATTTGGATAGTCAGCAGGAAGAACACGTAAATAATCGGCGCTGCAGCTGGGTAGAAATAATTGTTTGTCTGAGTGATGAATTTGCCTACCTCATCAATAAAAAGCCCTACTCCAATCCCTGATAAAAGCGCGCTTATATCCAGGATACGCTTATTTACAAATACGAGGGGTAATAAACTGCTGGCAAATAACATCAATCCTCCCCATAGGACATGCGCGATATGCAGCTCATCGCTGCCTATCTGCGGATAACCTGTGATTTCAAGGAAGATGCGGATCGAGAAAACTGAAAGCGCAAAACTAACCAACATGATCAATAAATATCGCTCCGAATAGATTCGGTGGACTAACTTTTTTTGTATACTCTTTTCCTTCCTCATTGGAGCTAAAGCTTTGGGAGAGCGATACCCTTTTGATTCTGGTATTTACCCTTCTTATCTGCATAGGAGACTTCACAGGAGGCATCACTTTCAAAGAACAGCACCTGCGCGATTCCCTCGTTCGCATAAATACGCGCTGGTAGAGGAGTCGTGTTGGATATTTCCAGAGTAACAAACCCTTCCCACTCCGGTTCAAAAGGAGTTACGTTTACGATAATCCCACAGCGGGCATAGGTGCTTTTCCCCACGCAGATTGTCAAAACCTGCCTGGGAATACGAAAGTATTCCACTGTTTTAGCCAACACGAATGAGTTGGGCGGGATCACGCAGATGTCACCTTTAAAATCCACCATTGAACGTTTATCAAACTGCTTAGGATCCACAACAGCAGAATTCACGTTGGTAAAGATCTTGAATTCGTCTGCCACACGGATATCATATCCATACGAGGATAAGCCATATGAAATAACCCCATTGTGTTGTTGTTTATCCACAAACGGTTCAATCATCTTTTCTTTTAATGCGTACTCTCTTATTCGGAAATCGGGAAGCAGTGCCATTTTATTCTCCCTTGGATTCAAGTCCTTAATTACCACCCGCTGGCGGTGAAAACAATGTTTAATAAGTCTGTACGTTCTTCTTCTGTCATCAACCTTGGTCTTGCCATATCAATGAACATAATTGGGATCAATTCGGTGCTGATATGCTGTCCGTCAAAAAAAACATGCCGATCGATAAATGCCTGCCGCTGAGAGAATCCCTCTCCGTACTGATCAAAGAATAGGTTACCAAGTCCATAGTGCAAGAAACTAGATCTATAGAATTCAAGCGCGTGCGGCTGGTGTGCCTGGCTGCCGCTGACAATCACAGCGCCAGCATCCGCGGCGGAATGAAAATCCACTTGCAGTGCCGGGCTGGCATCGTAGGCGTAATATTCCAGATGCTGGAAAGTGAAGATTGGTTGATATCCCTGGCCAACTGCATTTTTCACTTGCTCAGCCATTAATTCCATATCACAGTGTACTGCCCCCGGGGATGAATCACTGGCGGTCGCGTATCCCGGTGGCTTACCATTGCACCCAAAGAAAGCTATCTTATTCCCATTATGGTTGAAAGTGGCAGGCTGGATGCCTTCGGTATAGTCCCGTCCACCACCGTAGTACCGCCAGTTGCGGTCTTCATACATTTCCAGTGTACTCACCATTGCTTCCGGACCCCAATCCCCAAAATGGTCTCCTGTCAATTCCACCACATCTGTCCCAACAGCTTCTAATAATTGTATATATTCCAGTTTGCTGCAGAACACTAAATTGGAGTCATTTGCTTTATTGGAAAATGGGTTGGGGCAGGTTTCAGCGAAAGGAATTTCGTTGCTGATGTGTAGGATATCTGCATCACGCAAAATATCGCCAATATCA
>CAZBCD010000109.1:0-7685 GCA_964490205.1 uncultured Pelolinea sp.
GTATTAAAGTTCCTTTATCTTGTCAATTTTGTCATTTGTTTTTCAACACCCTAACTGAGGGTAAAAATTTATAGGATAGGCTTGATAACTTCCAGAAATAACATCGGCACGAAATATATTAGCTTGAGCAGAAAGATTGGAATAATTTTGTTGGTACGTTAGCAACGCACCCTACGGATTATGTGCCCAATCACGCAGATGGGGAAAATCGTAGCCGACGGTGCGGCTGCTGACCCTGGCAATGGGCGGCATGACGCGCTTGAAATGGGAGCGCTGGATTCGTTTGACAACGGTTTCAACAAACTTCTTATCGGACCCCGCCTGGATACATTTTTCCGGCGTGTAGCGCTCATCAACCAGAAGGTAGAGCAGTTGATCGACTTCCGCGTAAGTAAAGCCAAATTCACCCTCGTCGGTCTGCCCGGCCCACAGATCGGCTGTGGGGGCTTTGTCAATGATCACGTCCGGCACGCCCAGGGCCCGTGAAAGCTGGCGAATCTGGGCCTTGTAAAGATCACCAACAGGATTGAACGCGCAGGCGGAATCACCATAAACCGTGGAATATCCGAGCAGGATCTCGGTCTTGTTACCGGTGCCCACGACCAGTCCATTGAAAGCAACTGAGCGGTCGTAAAGCACGATCATGCGGCTGCGAGCCATGATGTTGCCCTGGCGGATTTTTGACATATCGGGGAATTGATTGATAAGCCCGTCAGCGATGTCGCTGATGGGGACGGTGATTGACTGCACGCCAGTTCTATCTATCACCAGTTGGGCGTGATCCAGAGATGCCTGGCTGGATGTCTTATATGGCATGCGTAGGGCAAGCACGTTCTCACCGCCCAGTGCGCGGGCGGTGAGAAAACAGGCCAGCGCGGAATCAACACCCCCGGAAACACCAACCACCGCTCTGGAAAAGCCAGCCCGGGTGGTTTCACTGTGAATGAAGCCGCTGATGATCTCGGTCGCGAGATCTGTATTTATATCCAGGTTGTTCATATTATCCTCCTGTTCACTGTCCGGACGCGCTGCCGTCGCGGCTGATTATGCGGTTATGTGATATGTTAGAAATCGATAACGAACGCGCCGTCCTTATAGAATAACTCACCATCCACTGTGATCTCACCGCCATCGCGCAGGTCGCAGATCATATCCCAATGGATAGAAGATTCATTTTCGCTTAATGATTCTGGGTATCCGTGGCCAACCGCAATGTGGAAGCTGCCGCCGATCTTTTCATCAAAAAGGATCTTTCCAGTGAAGCGGTTGATGCCTTCGTTGGTGCCGATTGCGAATTCACCCAGGTAGCGGGCGCCTGCATCCGTTTCCAGTTTCTTGAGCAGATAATCCTCGTTCTTGTCCGCGGTGGCCTTAACAACCTTGCCGTCTTTGAATTCAAGGCGGACATCATTCACCTCAAATCCCTGGTAAAGAGTTGGATATGTGAAATGTACATAACCATTGGCGCTGTTCTCCACTGGTGAGGTGAAGATTTCGCCATCGGGTACATTAACATGGCAGGCGCAGTTGACGAAGGGGCGCCCTTCGATACTGAGTGTCAGGTCTGTTCCGGGCGCTGTGACGTGGACACTCTTCTTACCTTTGAGCCATTCGATCGCTTTTGCCTGGTGGGCTTCCACTTTCTTCCAGTATCCAACCGGATCATCGGGGTCGGGCATACAGGCGGAATACACGAAATCTTCGTAATCCGTAAGGGTCATATTCGCTTCCTGCGCGTATGCATAGGTGGGAAAGAGTGAAACGACCCAATTCATCTCGCCTTTGGCTTCCCGGTCTATCATGATATTGGATATTTTTCCTGCCTGCTCGTAATATTTCGACACGATTTTCGGGTCAAATTGAGAGGCAAATTTTGTGTTCAGCTCTCCATAAATATACAGGCGGGCATCGAATGTTTCCACGATATTTTTATATGGCTGCAGAAGGTCCGCAAACCTATCCGGTGCGGCGTAACGGAAGATATCCTCGAAATGCTGCGGACTATAGGGGACAAAAAATGGATAAGCGCCAACCTGAAGGCACTTGCGCATCACAGCTGACATGAGCGGTTCTCCGCCAAAATCGCCCTGGATCATCACTCTCTGCTTGGGCTGGACGCCCAGGCTGTAATTTACGAGCAGGTCTGCTAATTTATCGACGCGCGGATCTTTCATGAAATCTCCTGGTGAAGCAACGGATTATATGCGTATTTTACTCCATCGGGTGATTGAAAAAACATAGGCGTGGTGCGTTACCAACGCACCCTGATGACAAGAAGAATAATATTTGGTGCGTTTGCAACGCACCCTACTGAACAGCCAAATGATTTTTGGTGCGTTGACAACGCTAACCCGTATCTAGAAAAACCAGTGTGATTAGAGCAAGAATATTCAATGTAAAAGGAGCAGTAAATGTTGTCAACACACCCTACGGGGCGCTATGTGGTGTGAAGATTTTTGATAAGATAGAGTAAACGAGTAATTGAAAAAGGCGGTTGGTATGTTGAACATAACCTATTATGGACACGCTGCTTTCCTGATTAAAGTAAATGATACGAAGATATTGGTCGATCCATTCCTTAAAGACAATCCACTCTCACCGGTGACGCCGGATGATGTGGAAGTGGATTATATTCTGGTGACACACGGGCATGGCGACCACGTTGGGGATACGGTTGAGATCGCGGGGCGCACCGGCGCTCTGGCAATCAGCAACGCAGAAATATGCGGCTGGCTGCGTGAAAAGGGCGTACGCACGCACGCACTGCATATCGGCGGCGGGCATACTTTCCCGTTTGGATTTGTGAAGATGACGCAGGCTGCCCATGGTTCCTCGCTGCCGGATGGAAGCTACGGCGGCAATCCGGGCGGCTTTTTCTTGAATATGAATGATGGGTCCCATTATTATTTCGCTGGAGATACTGGTTTGTTCGGTGATATGCGCTTGATCGGGGAGGGTGGGCTGGACGCTGCGGTGATCCCGATCGGCGATAACTATACGATGGGACCGAAAGACGCCCTCAAAGCAGTTCAATTCCTGAATTCAAAGGTTGTGATTCCGATGCATTACGATACATTCGACATTATGAAGCAGGATGTGGAGGCCTGGAAAGCAAGTGTAGAAGCAGAAACAGATACGAATGTGCTGGTGATGAAGCCGGGGGAGAGTGCCAGTATCTAAGGATTGATAGTTTTTGCGAGGTTTCAGATCATATTATCTCAAGGTTGATTAGATGAAGAAAAAAGAGAAAAAGTTCTACCAATTAACGATCACCGAACGCTTGGCGCGCCTGAAAGCAGACGGATCGCTTTCGGAGGACGATATCCAGGCGTTATCAGGCAACACGGGACTAACACCGGAACAGGCAGACCATATGATCGAGAATGTGGTCGGCACGTTCGCGCTCCCACTGGGAATCGCACAGCATTTTCTGGTCAACGGGCGGGAGGTACTGGTACCGATGGCGGTAGAAGAACCTTCAGTTGTGGCGGCGGCATCCTTTATGGCACGCCTGGCATGCTCTGGGGATGGTTTTGCCGCCAGCGCAGATGCTCCGGAAATGATCGGGCAGATGCAGGTCCTTGATATAGATGATATTAACCGGGCGATGCGCGACCTGGGAAAAGCTAAAGATAAATTATTAGAAAAAGCCGCACAGGCGGATCCACTGCTGGTGAAATTGGGCGGCGGACCGCGGGATCTCATTCTGCGGAAGATAGAAGAATCACCAATTGGAGCGTTCCTGGTGCTGCACCTGATTATGGATGTGCGGGACGCGATGGGCGCGAATGCAGTCAACACTGCTCTGGAGCGCATGACATCACTGGTGGAGAGTATCTCCGGCGGGCGGGCACTGCTGCGCATCCTGACAAACCTGGCTGACCGGCGGCTGGCGCGGTCACAGTGCGCTATCCCTGTGGACGTACTCGCATTTGGGGAATACTCCGGGGAGATGGTGCGCGACCGAATCATTGAAGCATGGGCATTTGCGGCGGCGGACCCATACCGCGCAGTGACGCATAATAAAGGAATTATGAACGGTGTGGACGCGGTGGTGTTGGCAACTGGCAATGATTGGCGCGCGGTGGAAGCGGGTGCGCATGCCTATGCGGCCCGAACAGGCAGGTATACGAGTTTGAGCACATGGTCTGCAGGTGAAAAAGGCGAATTGGTTGGTGAATTGGAAATGCCGATGGCGGTGGGGATAGTGGGTGGGGCAACACGCATGCATCCGGCCGCATCCGCGGCTTTAAAACTGATGGGTGTCCAAAGCGCAGCTGAGCTGGCAGAAATTATCGTTTCGGTTGGCTTAGCGCAGAATTTAGGCGCTTTGCGGGCGTTGGCAACAGAAGGCATCCAACGCGGACATATGTCTCTGCATGCACGGCAGGTGGCTGCCGCGGCCGGCGCGCCACAAGAATGGATCAATCCAATTGTTGAACAGATGATCAAAGAAAGAAACATCCATGTGGAGCGCGCACTGGAGATCATGGATGAATGGAGAACGAGGTGAAAGAGATGGTGAAAAATGGTAAGGGGTCACTGCTCTTGAAAACGGCCCGCCCGGTGGGAATCGTTGGTTATGGCGCGTACATCCCGCAGTACCGGTTGCCAGCTGCGGAGATCGCGCGCGTATGGGGGCGGTCAGAGAAGAGTGTACCGATTAAAGAAAAAGCAGTCCCGGGACTGGATGAGGATACGGTCACGATGAGCATCGAAGCGGCGCGCAATGCGATGACCCGGGCGGATATTGACCCCGGGCTGCTGCGGGCGGTGTGGACAGGGTCAGAGTCGCACCCGTACGCAGTGAAACCGAGCTCGACGATCATTGCGGAAGCGCTGGGCGCGTCCAATCATATCCAGGCGGCAGATTTGGAATTTGCCTGTAAGGCTGGTACCGAAGCGATGGTGATGTGTATCGGGTTGGTTGGCTCTGGCATGGGTGATTTCGCTCTGGCATTGGGTGTGGATACCGCGCAGGGAAAACCGGGCGACGCACTGGAATATACAGCTGCCGCAGGAGGCGCGGCATTCGTGATCGGACCGGCAGAGATGGCGGCAGTGGAAATCATTTCTTCATATTCTTTTGTAACAGATACGCCAGATTTTTGGCGGCGAGCATACCAGCATTATCCAGAGCACGGGCAGCGGTTCACCGGAGAACCAGCTTATTTCAAACACGTGACCACTGCGGCACGGACGATGATGGAAGAGAGTGGGACGAAAGCAAAGGATTACAGGTATGCTGTCTTTCATCAGCCTAACGCCAAATTCCCACGCCGGGTGGCCAAACAGCTTGGGTTTGCGGATGAACAAATCAAGACAGGGCTGCTGTCTCCAGTGATTGGAAACACCTACGCAGGTGCGTCTCCGGTGGGATTGACCGCCATTTTGGATGAGGCAAAACCCGGCGACCGAATCCTGATGGTGTCGTATGGTTCTGGAGCAGGATCGGACGCGCTGGATTTGCGTGTAACAAATCGCATTGCGGAGCGCAGGCATGCCGCACCAACGACAGCGGATTACATCGCGCGGCGGATCGAGATTGATTACGCTACTTACGCGCGCTTCCGCGGGAAACTGCAGACACGGTAAGGACGGCAGGCATGGAAAAAGTTTTTATCGCAGGCATCGGGCAGACTGAGGTGGGAGAGCTCTGGGAGCGTTCTCTGGAAAACCTTTCGGCGGAGGCGATTTTGGGTGCACTGGAAGACGGGGAAAGACCACAAGTGGATGCGCTGTACGTGGGCAACCTGCTGGCATCAGCAGCTTCCGGACAGGCGAATTTAGGGGTGAAGATCGCCAGCAACGCGGGATTGACTGGTTTAGAAACAATCACCGCGGAAGCAGGAGAAGCATCGGGCGCTGCCGCGCTGCGTTTGGGATACCTGGCTGTGAAATCAGGTTATGTGCGGAATGCCTTGGTGGTCGGCGTTGAAAAATACACTGATACAGTGGGCAGCAGCACAGAAAGAATGATCGCGTACAGCACCGATTATGATTTCGAAGCGATGCAGGGCCTGACCCCGCTGGGGCAGGCAGGGCTGCTGATGGCACGCTATCTTGACATATATAAGCCGCCGCGGGAGGCGATGGGCGCGCTGCCGATCCTGGCGCATGCCAACGCCGCTAACAATCCACATGCTATGTACCGCAAAGCCATATCAAGTGAAACATACTTGAAGGCCGGAATGGTATGTGATCCGCTAAACCTGTTTGACGCGGCACCATACGCGGATGGGGCAGCTGCGTTGCTGCTGACATCCGATGAAAAGATTAGCAAAGCAGCTGGAAAAGCAGCAATAGAGATCAGGGCTTCTTCCGTCTCCATTGACGCGTTAGCGCTGCACGACCGACCGGACGCGCTGGCTTTCAGCGCGGTAACAATATCCATACAGAAAGCGCTGGCACGGGCGGGAGTGGAATGGAAAGAGATTGACCTGTTCGAAGTGTGGGATGCTTTTTCTATCTATGGGCTGCTGAGCGTGGAGGCATGCGGGCTGGCAGCGCGGGGGGACGGCTGGCGCTGGCTGATGGAAGAGAATCACTCTCCAAAGGGTGAACTGCCGCTGGTGACGATGGGCGGCAACAAGGCGCGCGGCTACCCGCTGGGAGCAGCGGGGGTTTATCAGGCGGTGGAAGCGGTCCTGCAGCTGCGCGGCGAAGCGGGAGCGAACCAGGTGAGCGGGGCGAGGACAGCGCTCACGCAGTCGCTGGGCGGCCCGGCATCGAATGTGATCACGCACATCTTCTCCAGATCGTAAAAATTTCCCCTATACGCAAAAACCAGATTGATAGCTTCTGATAGATTTTATTCCCTACAATTGCGCAACTTATAGATAAAAGACAGGTGTTTATGGAAATACCACGACATTGGCGATTACAAAAACAGCGCTACGGTTTAGTGGGCGAAATCTGCCCGCACTGCAGCGCGAAGATCTTCCCAGCGCGGGATGTGTGCCCCGAATGCGGCGGAGAAGCGAAAGAACCGTTCCGCTTTAGCGGAAAAGGGTCCGTATATTCCTATACTGTGATGAAGCATGCCCCGGCGGATTTTGAACGCGGGCTGCCCTATGCGATCGTGCTGGTGAAGCTGGACGAAGGTCCTACTGTGACCGCCCAACTGACCGATATAGGAGATAAGAAAGTGAAGATCGGTATGCCGGTTGAGATGGTAACGCGCCGCATCAAGGAAGACGGCGACGAGCGCGGAATGCTTATCTATGGATATAAGTTCAGGCCGGTGATGGGATAAATTAAAAATATTTAAACAAGAATCGCAACCCTGAAGCGAATAATCTTCAGGGTTATATTTTTTAAAGGAGGATACAAATGGATAAGAAAGAATATTCAAACAAATCTGTCAAGCTGACCGCTGCGGTCTATGCAACCAGCGAAAAGGTAGTGAAATATGTCAAAGAATACGGCAAACTACCAGATGAGATCTATAGTGGAGGATTACACATTGCCATGCGTGTTATTATCGAGAAACGCGGAACAGACATTATCTTGACTGAGAAGGAAAAGCTGATCTACGATGCGATTATCAGGGAAGGACGCATGCCAGGCGGATCGGTAAAACTGGTGGAAGATTATTCTGAATGGGAATAATATTAGAAATTGACGCTTGTTTGATACTTGAATTCAACTAGCAAGTGCAACTTTGAAAGCGTAAGAGAGGTAAG
>CAZBCD010000110.1:0-7659 GCA_964490205.1 uncultured Pelolinea sp.
TTTCCTTTTGAAGGCCTTTCCTTTACCGATTGGGTGACGTAGAATCCGGGTATAAGTAATATTTTTTTCATATTTTATCACCTTAATTATTTAAATGAAAAGGTTCTTTATAAAACTATTCTAATAGATTCTTTTACGAAGTAAAAGAGTAAATGTCCGAAGGACTAAGCCCCTCTCTCTTTCTTAAGTAATCCAAAAATTGAATATAACATCGCGCGGAAATTTATCGTACTGGCCACGAAGTTTATTAAGCAAAAAACCTCCTGAGTGAAAGAATGGAATTATAACCTTCCCAAAAACAAGCCGCTGGACAATAACCTCACCACCTGATAACTATCAAACTGCTTGGGATATAATCAAATCAAATGAAAAAAGCAACCCTTCGTAACATTGTTCAATTTCTAGTCAAGACATTAACAGTGTCTAAATTCATTGGCGCCGAAAACATTCCCGAAAAGGGCGGTGTGATCCTGGCGATCAACCATATGAGCCACCTGGATACACCTTTGATGATGGTTAACCCGATACGGCCGGATATCACTGCTTTAGTAACTACAAAATACAAAGAGAAGTTTTTCGTGGCATGGTTCACCAATACCGCAGAAGGAATCTGGATCAATCGGGATGTCGCCGATTTTACAGCTATCCGCACAGCTTCCAAAGCTTTAGGTGAGGGGCTTGCGCTTGGAATTGCCCCGGAGGGCACCCGCTCAAACGACGGCCAATTACAAACAGGAAAACCCGGAACGCTGATGCTCGCGGTCAAAACTGGCGCTCCTATTGTTCCTGTGGGCATCACTGGAACTGAAACTGCGCTGCACGAATTGGCACGCTTTCGCCGCCCAAAACTAACTATTCGTTTTGGGAAGCCCTTTATCATTCCTCCTTTCGAGCGAGGAAGCAGGTCGCAGTATCTAAAAAGATGGACCCACGAATTGATGCTGCGCATCGCAGCATTACTGCCAGCATCATATCAAGGTGTTTATCGTGACGAAGTGGCTGAATAAGAGCCGGTAAATCTTATGCCGCTATTCTGGTTCTGTCTGGCAGTCATAATCGGAATATTATCAGCGTCGTTTTTTTCATTTTCCTCTTCTATCTGGATATCAGCTGCGCTCATATGCCTGATATTAAGTATTTTTGAATTTCTCTATTTCAGAAGCAGAGCTCATCTTCTGTTGTCACGCCCCATCTTTCGGATACCGGTAGCATTAATCCTATGCGCTTTTTTTATCGGAGGCGCGCGGTTTCAGAGTACGTTACCCATTTCCTCGCCAGACAAACTGCTGTGGTATGTATCTAACACACCGATATCATTAACTGGTGTGGTTAAATCAGATCCTTATAGATCCAATAAGTTAACATCTACTGTCATTAAAAGCGAATCAATTGAAATTGACGGTGTGGAAGTGAAGGTTAAGGGAGATATGTCACTTTTGCTTCCATCCGGATTTAATATTCGTTATGGTGACCGCCTGACATTAACAGGCCCATTAAAACAAACGTTTAACGCAAATTCGCTTCCCACCACTTCCCGTACAGCACAGCAAAAGATATTTGCCGGGATGGCTTTTCCGTACATTCAAACCAGATCCTATGGAAATGGTAACAAGATCATGAGCTTCTTGTACAGATTGCGAGAGCGAGCTCACGAGATAATTTATGATCTGATGCCATTTCCAGAATCTTCTGTTTTGTCCGGGATATTGTTAGGAATAGAAAGCGGTATTCCTGATTATCTCTGGGATGCGTATCAGGCAAGCGGCACAATCCATATCATTGCAATTTCTGGATTTAATATCACATTAATTGCGCAATTAATTTCCCGTTCGTTCCGCCGCCTGTTCAGCTGGAAATTATCGCTCGCTGCAACAGTTAGCGCGATCCTTTTTTACACTTTGCTTGTTGGAGCCGACCTGCCGGTAGTTCGCGCAGCGATCATGGGGATAATTGTTTTACCAGCTTATCAAATTGGACGCCGAACAATCGGTATCCACAATCTCACCCTGGCAGGTGCGGCCATGTTAATAGTTAACCCCTTCCTACTGTGGAATATAAGTTTCCAATTATCATTCTTGGCCACTTTGGCGCTCCTTACACTCGTTGATCCAATTGATAGTTTAATTAGACAAATAATAGAAAAGAAATTACCCACTTATTCGGTTGACAAATTTATGCCAGTGGTGACTATCCTCACAACAACTTTTTCGGCCTCACTGGTTGTTTTCCCAATCCTTTTCAGGTTAAATTCGACGTTGTCTTTGACAAGCCTTTTCGCTAATTTTCTGATTGCACCTCTGCAGCCGACTATCATGGTGTTGGGTGGTTTGGCAGTTCTGTTTGGATTGGCCATCCCTTCAATCGGTCGTTTGTTGGGGATGTTTGCCTGGCCTTTCGTGGCGTTTTGTGATCAAATCGCGATCCGTTTGAGCATGAGTGAGACAGCTGTCATCTCACTTCCTGATTATGTGTTTTGGGGCAGCCTAACATTATCGGCCATGGTTCTAATTTATTCTTCATACCAGCAAGTATTTTCTTTTTCCAAACCTAAAGTCATTGAGCAGAAACCATAATAGATCTCAGGATGTTGATAAACAATAATTCTTGTGGAAATTTACCGCGAAAGCAGACTCTGTGCCCAAAAGCAAAGTTTTCCAAGAGGCGCTTGATCGTCTTCGCCAGCGCGAATGCACAGGGTACATTCCACATGACAAACAGCAAGCCAAGCGTCCATACGATCTATTCATTTGCGGGATAAGGCTCCCCAAAAAAACATCAACGATAAGTAACCAAAGATTTGGAAAGATTTTTCATTGGTTCCATTATTTCCACTCGTTTCATTCCAGTTACATCGAAAAAGGCGGCCTATAAAACCAGAGTCACATTTAATATATAATTTAGATATGATTTGTAGTTAGGAAAAACACTATCGGCGGTGGGCATTGAATTATACAAAACATCCCTTGCAAAAATTATTCTTCGTATTCATTGTTTTTCTGTTTATCAGCTGCACCAGCACGATAGCCAATGTTCCTGAAAATATGCTTACCGGATTCGTCCTGCATGAAGGTGATCCGGTCTCTGGGGCAATTGTCCGGATCCAGGCAACCGAAAATTTATCCGTCACTGATGAGAAAGGATATTTTGAGTTGCGAAAAATTGGCGAAGATGGAAATTTGATCATCACCGCCTGGAAAGAAGGACATTATATCGGTTCGATAGAGGCAATTCCTTCAATTCAATCCGTAACAATACACTTATCGAAATACAATAAAACTGACAATCCAGATTATGATTGGATTCCTGATGAAGGTGGGCTCGGCTCCATCGGCTGTGCGGAATGTCATCCCGCTTATGATGAATGGTTAAGTGATGCCCACTCACAATCTGCCGTCAACCCGCGTTTCCTAAGTATGTACAACGGTACAGATGCGGCTGGCAACCAGAGCCCCCTGACCCGCTATGGATATAACCGTGACTATGGTAACTTTCCTCTATTGCCCGATCTAAATCAGCCATATTATGGACCGGGCTACAAATTGGATTTTCCCGATTCCGCCGGCAACTGCGCTACCTGCCACGTCCCTTCACAAGCTGCTTATCCCGGGAAAGAATACACGTCTAATCCAAACGAAGCAGAGGGCATTGAAAAGGAAGGCATTTTCTGTGATTTTTGCCATAAGATCGGGGATGTATCCATCAATCCCTCTACTGGCTTACCCAACCCCAACATGCCTGGTATTCTTTCGATCGAATTGTTCAGGCCGGAAGAAGGCGACAAAGACCTGTTTCTGGGGAATTTTGACGACGTGGTCGGACCGGACAGTTATCTGCCACTGTATGAAGAATCTGCCTACTGTGCGCCATGCCACTTCAGTCCGTTCTGGGACACGCTCATTTACAATTCGTTTGGCGAATGGCTGGAAAGCCCCTACAGCGATCCGGAAGAAGGGCAGACTTGCCAGGAATGCCATATGCCAGCAGTCGATTATGAATTCTTTGTGTATGAGGAAAAAGGTGGCGTCCAACGTGACCCAGAAACGATTTTTGATCACAATATGACCGGCTTCATGGAAGAAGAATTGATGCAGAATGCGGTCATGCTGTCTGCAAATTTGGAATTGGTTGACGATCAGATTGAATTGTCGATCGATGTTGTAAATGACCAGACCGGCCATGCTGTCCCGACCGATTTTCCCCTCCGCCAGGTCATCCTAATAATTGAAGTAATTGATGAGGATGGGAATCCACTCGTTCAGGTTTCCGGAGACACAATCCCATTCTATGGAGGTGAAGGTGCCCCTGAAGAAGGGTATTACGCTGGTTTGCCCGGAAAAATATACATGAAAGTGCTGCAGGAGATCTGGACCGAGATCTATCCATCTGGATCATACTGGAACCCGACACGCATCTTAAGTGACAACCGCCTGATGCCATTTGAGAAGGACAATAGCACCTTTGTTTTCAATATGGGTAATTCCAACTCGGCCAAGATTCAGGTTCGCCTGCTATTTCGCAGGGCGACCAAGGAGTTGATGGACCAAAAAGGATGGGATGTGCCAGATATATTGATGGAAGAAACAACACTCATCGTTGAGAGATAATGCATATCCCCCCACTTGGCGCAATATTTGGGTATCTCGTTTTCCTGCTTTGTCTGGCAGTTTTTTCTCTTTGCGTATATGCTCTGATCGGTAAGAGATACCATCTATTCCAATGGATTAAAAAACTTGGGCTGATCATCTGCCTGCTATATCTGGGCAGCATGCTTTCGATCACCTGGCTGATTGCTGACAACGCCTTTGAATACAAACTGGTTTACGAGGTTGCAAACCTTGCCATGCCTCTGCACCAAAAATTGTCGGGGCTGTGGGCGAACCAGAATTCCTCATTGAATTTCTGGTGCTTCCTCCTGGTCATCGCGAATTGGATTAGCTTATGTCTGGCGGACAAGCATCAATCAGACAGGGGAAAAATAACAACGACACTCATTTTCACCTTCCTGATCATCGTCTTCCTGGTGCCAGTCGTTTTCATTATGAATCCGTTCTCGCGTTTATGGGTCACTGAGCAAGGGACAGTTGATGCCTCCGTGTGGGTAAGTCAAAGCGCTCGAATCCTTTTTCCAGAAAATGGTGTCGGCTTGAACCCAAGTTTGCGTCACCCCGCCATGCTCATCCACCCACCATTACTCTACCTGGGGTTGATTGGTTTTTTCATCCCCTACACCCATGCCATCAGCGCATTATTGGTGAAAGCAGATTCCGCGGCGTGGCGATCCTACACAAAATCTATCTCTTTGTTTGCCTGGTTGTGCTTGAGGGGGGGGTGGGTGCTGGGCTGGTGGTGGGCGTATACCATCCTGGGCGGGGGGGGATACTGGGGTTGGGACGCAGTGGAAATTGCCGGTTTAATTCCCTGGCTTCTATCTATCGGCTTTGTTCATTCTTTAGCCAAGGGGAAAAGTAAGGATAGTCACCAGGTCTGGTCTTATATTTTTATCGCGGGAGTGTTTATCTTCACACTCTTGGGTATATTCATCACACGCTCGGGGGTGCTTGAATCTGTCCATGCATATGCAAAAGGACCTGTGGGGCCCATCCTTTCTATTTTGGTGGTCATCTTTTCAGTTTTGACGATCTCTCAATTAATTGTGAACAGAAAACGCCTGTCATTTGTCAAAAAGGTAAATTGGGAGATGACTACCAATTTGTTGTTGATCGCGCTATCAATTTTCTATTTTGTGGGCCAAACCTTCCCAATCACCACACAAATCTTTTCTGGAGTCAGCAGGAGTTTCTCATCGGAGACTTATGAGGTCGGTTCCTTACCTTTTATATTTATGATATTTGTGGGGATCAATCAATATTATTTTAAACATAAAAACAACCGTCCTGCAATAATGAATAACATTATTGCAGTGATTGTGGCTTTCATCGGTGCGGTATTATTTATCATCTGGATTTCCTCAGACCTAATCCCCACTACATTCTTTACCTTCATCATCTTTCTGATCTCCAAATTTATCCTTGAAGGAATATCGGTTTTTGTTAAGTCTATGTGTGCGAATAAATCTCGGGCAAGAAAGATGAAGATCAATATCAAGCGTATTGGGGGATATCTGATTCATTTCGGTTTTACCCTGATGTTAATGGGTATGCTGGGTGTTGAACATGGCACACAGCAGGTGCCTATTTCATTATCCGTTGGCGAGCATGAAACAATCGAAGGTATAACTATAACCAATGTTTCCATCCAGCAATTCCGTGAGGAAGAACCTCGTATGATCTATGAGAATGGATTAGACCTGTCGCTTGGCGGCAAACAACCTGTGCGCCTTACCCCCCGTATTGAGGTTTATGAGAAAACAGGAGTAAGAACTAGCATCCCCGCGATCTATACTAGTCCGTGGAAAGATGTCCAGCTGGTTCTTCAGGATTGGGGTGGTGCCAATAAGGAAAATTCCATTGAAGTTCTCCTGTTTCCCCTGGCACTCTGGATATGGGTCGGTAGCGGATTGATGGTTTTGGGTGCAGGTTTTTCGTTAATTAAACAAAAGCCAACTAACACTTCAATCATTCAACCGGAATTGGATATCATTTCACACTCTTCTATTAGATAGAATAAATACACCTCATCACTCAAGTAAGCAACTTTTTTTCAAGCGCCTTTCCATTATGCCGAAGTGTATATATTCCTAATTCCTCACAATATTATTCTTATCCGAATACTAAGGAATATCGATCAAATATAAATGTAATCCAATCTGGTTTTCACGCTTTTTCTATTCCGGCGGAACACCATTGAGATCAAGCCTGTAAACGCCATCCTCGTGTGATCCCGCGTAGATATGATTTCCATTGGCGGATATTACGATGTCAGCGATCACGCGCGATTGCAAACCGGTGTTGATCTGGGTCCAGGTGCTGCCGGAATCAGATGAATAGTAAAATCCACATTCTCCTTGAAACTCAACCGAGTAGTTGGTCCATGTTGGATCTCCAACCAACAACCAGGTGTCTTGATCTGCGGAGAGAGTGCCGTTGACGACTACTGGATTTCCAGAAACCATCTCTCAGGCATTCGATAATCCATCATCAAAATCATCCTCAAACAAGATTGCGGGTTTTGGTGGGGCTGGGGGTGTATAAGTCGGTGATTCTGTAAGAATGATCTCGGTGGGAATTACAGCAGGTTGGATTTCCTCGGTTGGAATTACCTCAGTATCAGCAATAGCTATTTGTTCCTGTTGAACTGCAACGTCCTCTGGAGATGGAGCAGGTTGATTAGGGTTAGGTCCAAAAAAATGATCGTAGATCATATACCCGCTGAAAATAATTGCTGCAATTGATATCATTCTCCAGATCATTTTCAAAGAACGAAATCTATCATTTTTTGTTTGGCCAGTTTTTTTCATTTGATTTCCATCCTTCTTTTCATTGATCGGTTTTTGAGGTTCTTGAAGAGGAGGTTTTTTGTCATCCCTCTTCTCGTCTTTTTCGACTACATCCTCTTTTGATTTTTCTGTTTCCTTGATTATCTCCATATCTATTTCTGTGTCTGTTTTTTCTACGGAATCTTTTTGTCTACTTTCCGGTTTAGGCTCCGGTTCATTCTTTAGCTCTTTTTCTGTGGTCTTGATCTTGTCAGATTCATTTT
>CAZBCD010000111.1:0-7521 GCA_964490205.1 uncultured Pelolinea sp.
ACCCGAATACAATTTTCAAATTCTTCAATCAACTCATCGGTCAGAGAAACCAGCGGATTCTTATTTAAGAAGGATAGTAATTTATTCTCTAAGAATGTCTCGAGCTTGTTTTCAATTTCTAAAATTGTAAATCTCATATCGTATAATTATAGTGGATGCGAAAAAAACAGTTGCTTTCCGAAATTAGAGAAGTTCCACATACAGCTGATGCAGCAATTGATGTATTTGGCCGCAATTTGGATGAAGTTTTTGCGAATGCTGCTATCGGAATGCTCTCACTCATGGAAATTAATATTCAAGAAGAAGATTTGGGATGTGAGAATTTATCGCTGACTGAAGATGATCATGAAAGTTTATTGGTAGCATTTCTGAGCGAGATTTTATACATCGTTGAACAAAAGCGTTGTCTATCGAATATTCAAATTAAGATATCAGGTTCTGAATTAAAAAGCACCTTTCATTCTTTTCCGATCATTTCCTCCGGTAAGGAGATAAAAGCAGTCACTTTTAATCAACTGAATATCATGCATGTAAATGGCCAATTTCAAACGCGCATAGTATTTGATATTTAAAAACTATTATTGACATGGAAATTAAAGATTTTCGCAAGATAAGCGAATATGAGTGGAAGATTGCGCAAGATTTTCGGTCTGGTATGCGTGTACCGGTTATTGTTTTTGCAGATGCAAAGATGATCCAAGAAAGTATGAAAGACACTTCTCTGCAGCAAGCGATTAATGCCACATATCTTCCGGGCGTTGTAAAAAATGTATGCGTGATGCCGGACGTTCACCAGGGGTATGGATTCCCAATTGGAGGAGTTGCTGCTACCACACTTAGTAATGGCGTTATTTCACCGGGTGCGATTGGATACGATATTAATTGTGGGGTTCGATTAATGACGTCGCAAATTGAATATTCCGAAGCAGAGCCATTTGTTGAGGATCTCATAAATAAGATAAATTCACTATGCCCGAGTGGGGTGGGAAAAGGCGGCAGATTGAAACTGACGAAAAAAGAAATCGAAGAGGTATGCACCAGCGGTGCTCGTTGGACTCTCAGGAGTGGATTTGCTACTCATGAGGATGTTGTGTTTATTGAAGATGGGGGCTGTATAGAGGGCGCTAATCCATCAATGATCAGCCCAAGAGCGATCCAGCGTGGTATGCCTCAATTGGGTTCATTAGGATCTGGAAATCATTTTATCGAGATTGATATTGTGGATAAAATTGAAAATAAGGAAGCGGCAACAATTCTTGGTTTATTTGAAGGATGTCTTACATTACAGATCCATACTGGTTCGAGAGGATTAGGCCATCAAGTTTGTTCGGATTATGTAAAGGATTTTCAACGTGTTGTAAAAAAATATCACTTCAATCTTCCAGATCGCGAGCTTGTATGTGTTCCATTGGATTCGCAAGATGGAAGGAATTATCTATCAGCCATGCGTTGTGCGGCAAATTTTGCGTTTGCCAATAGGCAGTTGCTGGCATTTTATGTGAGAAGAGCGTTCGAAGATACTCTATCGAAAGTCTCTGGAAGTTCAAATTTACGCACTGTCTATGATCTTGCACATAATATCGGAAAAATAGAGAATCATAAAATCGGCGGTAAAGAGCGAAAGGTTTGTGTACACCGTAAAGGCGCTACCAGGGCTTATGGACCAGGACATGAGGATTTGCCGAATAAATACAAGAAAATTGGGCAGCCTGTTCTGATCCCGGGAAGCATGGGCACTTATTCATGGGTAATGCTTGGCACTCAACAGGCAGCAAAGAAATCATTTAGTTCATGCAGCCATGGGGCAGGCAGAGTGATGAGCCGATCACAAGCGCGAAAACGTTTTCGTGGTGAGAAGGTGCGTGAACGTTTATTTGAGGAAGGCATTTATATCAAAGCGAGATCAATGGCGGGATTAGCAGAAGAAGCTCCACAGGTTTATAAAGATGTAGATCGTGTTATCCGGTGTGTTGTTGGGGCGAATTTAGCCAGTAAAGTTGCCAGACTGAAACCAATCGCGGTGATTAAGGGATGATCAGATCATTCGATGTAGATTGGGTTACTAAAAATCCAACCCCGCTTGCGCCCTAAAAACTTTCTATAGCATTCAACGCGGTAAATACCCCCAGAAGATATCTTGATTTCTACATAATTCTCTCCAGAAATTCGATGGTATTGGCTTCCATTCCTGAAAATGATGCAATCAGCAGAATGCGGAAGGATTACCTGTAATATTGAGTTTTTTTCAAAACGATGGGATTCTCCCATCGGAATTTGGAAGTTTTTATTGCTTATATAGAATCTGAATCCTTTCGAGGATCTAATCAGGTCATTTGCTATAAAAGAATTGCCTTTTCGGAGCGCGTCCAGAATGGATGCTCTGTCTTTTAAATTATCTCCGGTCAATTGGTCTTTTAAAAGTATATGGTTGTTAATTGTTTTAAAATGGTAGTGGTATGGAAAAACCACTCGCTTCAATGGGCCTGCTGAGAAATGGATTGCATGAGCATCTGAACCGCCGAGGGCTACTATCTTAGATCCATTATTTAGCAGATCATCCCATAACTTCAATGTTCTCTTTGGAGGTGATAGTGGGAGAAAATTAGGGAAAAAAGCATAAAAATATGCAGCACTCTTTTTTTTCACGCGAACTTTTAATTCACTAAACCCGTTCCATAATTCAATCCCTGTAAACCCTTTCACTGACCAATCTTCCCAGGAGATATCTGTTTCATTGAACGCTGGTAAGGCTGGATCATATGGATGCGCAATGAAAGAAAGTCCACTCATGGAACGAACCTTGTCTATCAAAGCCTGTCGATTTTCTGCAAATTCTGAAAGACTTTCACCAACTCCAAGAGCAAGGAGGTGGTTTTTTTGAGGGAAAGCGTTCTGGTCATGTATTTCTTCACTCATAACCATTAACACCCTGCCATCCGAATTGGAGAAATATCCACCTATTCCCTTTATATAGATGTTATGATCGGTGAAGAATAATACATCAATCCCTGATTTGATTGCATCTTCAGCTATTTCAGTATGAAGCTTGCTGCCATCAGAATATGTGGTATGTAGATGAATATTTGCTATTATTTCATTCATGGTGTTGACTGATTTGGTATCTAAAAGGTATAATCTTTTCTGCTAAAGATTGGAGGTTCATATTGGTTACATATTTTCAAATTGCATTGATTATAACGTCCTTATCACTGATCGCTAGTATTGTTTTACAAAATAAAGGTGTTGGTCTGGGTGGGTTAACCGGGCAGGATGCGGGAAGCGTTTTCAGCGCCCGTCGCGGGATGGAAAAAACTTTATTTTGGATTACCGTAGTTCTCGCGATCGTATTTGTGGCTCTGGTGATTGTAACTATTGCTGTAAGCGGATAGCTGTTTTTTTGATTATTTAGAATAGGGCTTCTTCCCTAAAAAGATGTAAGCCCTTTTTATTGTAAAATCATTCAATATTATGAAACAATTCCGTTGGCAGATTATCATCATTCTTCTAACCGGCTTGGTTGTCGGGTTGCTATTGTTGAGTGAACAGACAGGATTCCGTTTAGTTACACCGGTGCCAACCCGTGGGGGATCTTATACTGAGGCAATAATTGGTAAATTGCAAAGATTAAACCCCGTCCTTGATTATTACAATGCTGCAGACCGTGATGTTGACCGCTTGATCTTCTCCAGCCTTATTAAATACGATACACAAGGATTACCAAAGGCGGATCTGGCAGAGTCTTGGGGTATATCTTATGATGGGCTTTCCTATAATTTTTCTATTCAAGAGAATGCCAAATGGCATGATGGAAATCCGGTTGTTTCTGACGATATTGTATTTACGATCGACCTGATGCGTGACCCCAATTCTGTCCTGCCCGAAGATATTAAAGAATTTTGGCGGGCAGTGGAGATAATCGCGCTGGGTGATAAACAGCTTCAATTCCGTCTGCAGGAACCTTTTGCTCCATTTCTTGATTATCTAAACTTTGGGGTCCTACCAAAACACATCTTATCGGGGATGACTTATTCTGAGATGATCAACTCAGAATATAATCTGAAGCCAGTTGGAAGCGGCCCATATAAATTTAAAGGATTGTCAAGCGAGGATGGTGTTATTAATAGTGTAGTCCTTTCTGCAAATATGGATTATTATCTGACTCCTCCTTTTATTAATGAAATTGTCTTTCGCTTTTATGAAAATCACGAAAAGGCGTTTGCTGCTTATATTGAAGGAAATGTACAGGGACTCAGTGAGATCTCAGCGGATATTCTTGACCCAGCGCTATCGAACGTGGATTTATCTCTTTACAGTGCGATCAAACCTGAAATTTCGATGATCATTTTAAACTTGAATAATAGTGACGTCAGGTTTTTCCAGGAAAAAGAAGTACGCAGATCGTTGTTAATGGGTCTTGATCGGAAGGGATTGATAGATCGTACTCTCAATGGGCAGGGAGTGATCGCTGATGTGCCGCTCCTGAAAAATTCCTGGGCGTATTATGGCGGGAACCAGCGTGTTGATCAGAATGTCCAGGAATCGATTAACTTATTAAGGCAAGCCGGATATACCATTGAGCAAGAAGGCGGTTCTATACGATCAAAAGATGGCATTTCATTAACGTTCTCTCTTGTGCACCCAAGTGATATGTATCATACCCAAATTGCTGAATCGATACAGTCTGATTGGGAAAAACTTGGTGTAAGTGTTGAATTGATTTCAGTGCCTTATGATGTTCTGGTCCTTGACCACTTGCAGCCATTAACTTATGAGGCTGCACTTATCGACATTAATTATTTTCGTTCGCCTGATCCGGATCCCTATCCGTTTTGGGATCAAGCCCAGCAAACAGGCGGCCAAAATTATTCGCAATGGGAAAATAGGATTGCAAGCCAGTATCTGGAGGAAGCGCGCGTATCTCAAGATTTGGGAGAACGGGCAAAGTTATACAGAAATTTCCAAGTCATCTTTTCGGATGAATTACCCGCGCTGCCTCTCTTTTACCCGATCTATAATTTTGCTGTAGACAAGAGCATTCAAGGTGTAAGAGTTGGATCAATATATGAATCTAGCGATCATCTCTGGAATATAACTGATTGGTTCCTGATTGCCCAATCTGGAGCAGAAACAACTGAATAAGGATGGTTTGAGGGATGTGGTATTTTACAGGTAATGGAGATTCCGGTAGTACAAATCTCTTCGATAATAGTGAAGTAACAAAAGATAACTCAACCCTTGATTTGATTGGAACTATTGATGAGGTTAACGCATATATCGGGTTGGCAATCAGTTTAATTGAACAGCCTGAAATAAAAAAAGATCTCTCGATGATTCAAACAACCCTCTCCAAAGTAATGGGCGTAATCGCACGCGCATCAGGGTCAGCAATTAACGAATTTGATATAGAGGAATCCACCGAATGGCTGGAAGATAAAAGCGATTTCTATAGCCGGGAATTGAATAATCCAAAAAGATTTACTTTTCCCGGAAAGACTACAACAGGTGCGGCCTTGGATGTCTGCCGAGCAGTTACTCGGAAAATGGAAAGGCGGGCAGTTGGCTTTTTACGCGAGAATCCAGAAATAGAAAAAAATATCCTTCCTTATATGAATCGCTTATCTTCTTTGTTTTATATCCTTCGTTTACTAGCCGATATGGATGCAAGTACTTCACGATAGAACGGAAAATCAGATATAATAATATAGTTCGGAGGGCGGACATCATATTTGTATTACTAGGTGCTTATTCAATGAACGAACAAGGTCAAATCATAAAAACATTTGCGGAAATGGCTTCACGCTATGAAAGTTTAATGAATAGCGAATTGAACCGCTTATGGGGGGTTAGCTATATAGATTTTGTTCAGGAGCTTATGAACGAAATTAATTTCGGTAATCATCAGAGCATTCTGGATATAGCTACTGGCACAGCTTTTATTCCACAATACATCTCGGCTCAGAAGATACCCTATCGTAATGTGGTCGGTTTAGATCTTACATTGGAAATGCTTTCCAACGCGAAAGAACAAATAGGAAAAAACAACAACCACCGCTCAACTATCCAATTGGTTTGCGCGTCTGCGCATGCGATGCCGCTCCAGAAACATATATTCGATATTGCTATCTGCTGCCTGGCAACCCACCACATGAATATTGACCTTCTGCTTAAGAATGTTTACTCATCGCTTAAGCCGAATGGCAAATTCCATATCGCGGATGTCGGGGGATCTAAACGGTGGAAGATTGGGATAGTCCGAACCTTCATTAAGATTATCGCTTTCATATATTTCTTGTTAGTAGAAAATTTGTCGCGCGCTAGAGCAGAATCAGGGGCTATCGCTAATATGATAACAATAAACGAATGGCGCGAGTTAATTGCAGACCACGGGTTTATTTCCATAAAAGCACGGGAATTAAAGTCAAAACGATTTTGGGCTCCCAATCCGGTCATAATCGAAGCAAAAAAACCAATGGGGATAAGAAAATGACATACACGTCTGAACTAATTAGGAAGGGTGAAAAAGAAATAATTTGGGCTAAATATTGTGGATACCTGGATCTTTCAATAGAAGAATATATGCAAATTCAGGAGCGGCTGCTTATTGAGCAGTTTACAACATTGAAGGACTGCAATCTTGGAAAACACTTTTTGGGGAAACGCTCCCCAAAGTCAGTTGAAGAATTCCGGGAAAAAGTGCCGCTAACTACCTATGCAGATTATGTTGAATTCCTGAAGGATAAAAAAGAAGATGATCTACCGAAAGCAAATTATCGGTGGGCGCGCACATCAGGGAAGTCCGGGGAATATACATGTAAATGGGTCCCATTAACAGATGGTATGTTTGAAAAACTCGGTGAAGCTTTTTTATCGGGGATGATCCTTTCCTCCTGCTCAGAAAAAGGAGATGTTCAGGTTGAAACAGATGATATTTTTCTCCTCGCAACGGCACCTTTACCATATATTTCCAGTTATATGTGTTTGGCAATTGAAGCCTTGATTGACGTAAAATTCATTCCATCGCTTGCTGAAGGTGAGAAAATGGAACATGGCGAACGGTTAGCAGCCGGTTTCAGCAGAGGCATGGAAACAGGAGTTGATTATTTTACTGGTTTGGCAAGCATTTTAGCAAAGATGGGGGAGCTTTTTGAAAGCGGACAGACCGGGAGTAAATTCTCCCTAAAGATGCTTAAGCCAAAAATTCTTGGCAGGTATTTCAAGGCTTTCATGAAAGCAAAATTGCAGAAAAGAAATATTCTACCGAAGGATCTTTGGAATCTAAAGGGAATAGGGGCCAGCGGGGTGGATACGGATATCTATAAAGATAAGGTCGAGCACTATTGGGGGAAAATGCCATTAGAAATAGTCGGAAACACTGAGGGAGGTCTTCTTTCTATGCAGGCATGGAATTACAAGGGGATGACTTTCCTGCCAGATATCAATTTCTACGAATTTATTTCTCTTGATGAACAGCTGGATTCAAGTCTCAAGTGCAACCGTGATTATTTAAGAATACCACAGGAG